>JBKECH010000027.1:0-12848 GCA_047974415.1 Bacteroidales bacterium
AAAAACTTTAACCCTATTTACCTTGCACAGACCTCAAAATATTAATAATTTTAACAATGTTCGCCCTGCGCAGATCCTAAACTTCCAACAATTCAACCTTCAACCCTAAACCTTCAACAATTAAACAGATTAATCCCCGATGGGGAAGCTATGCGTGGAAATTTTCATGCTAGTAAGATTAATTGCCTACGGCAAAGCTAAAATAACTACCCACTACAAACGACATAGAGCCTAGAAAAAGTATTCGAATTGCAACACAAAAGAGCATTTTGGCGTAACGTTTCTTTAAACAGTTTTATCTTGGTAGAGGGTGTATCAAGCGCTTTCTTCGAAAAGTTTTGGCTTGATAGAGGGTGTATCAAGTGTTTTCTTCGAAAAATTTTGGCTTGGTAGGCCTAATGATTTTTTAGTTTCCAAATCTCACCCACTCTATTCGACATAGAGCCAAAAAATAAAATATTAGGAAATATAGAGAAAATTCAAATCAAATCAGTAGAATTTCGTACAACGACTATTATAAGTATTGAATGCGATAGGTTTGAACATAGCTTTATCGACTTTACCAATTCAATTACTGACGACACAACAAAAATAAATAAGCTATTGAGTATAATTGACAAAATAAAAATTACAGATCATTTCCCCTATGTCAGTAGTGTTAATGTTCGCGCTAAAATTAATTTGTTTTCTAAGCAAGACACAAATAGTATTTGTGTTGGTTATATAAGAATGCGTATGAATAATGATATATACAAAACTCCGATAGAATTAGTCAATTTCATTGAAGGAATGAGTAATGTCCAAGAAATGTTGAATGAGGAAAAATAAAAAATCATTGCATTTACAAATGAGCGACTTATAGAGAGATAATATGAATGTAGCAAGTACATATAACAACCCAACCTTCGCCGAATTTCACGGCGCAGGATTCTGCTGTGATGACACTAGCCCACAGCTAAAAAGCATTCCAACTATAAGAGATGCGTATGAAAAGTGCAGTATTACTACCCCAACCACCTTGGAAGTGCCTCATATACAACTAATTTAGACGGCAAAGTGGTTCAGCACATCGAGTATCTGTATAGTTTCACAACATTGTTGATGGCATCATAGCACTTCCGAGTCTAGTGAAGGCGTAGCCGAAACGGAACTCGAAAGTGGAAAGAATAAAATAGATGCTTATTTTTGTTCTGTCAAAATTAAAGTATATGCAACAGATCTATCATTCAAATGCCAAGACAAATGTACACAATCGGAAGCAAATACAATTCTGTGTTTCTACTTCAAACACAGAATTGGCAGCTCGGTTTAATGTGCTTTTATAAGTTTGTATTGAAAAACTAACACCATATGGATGTTTTTACAGATGAGTACTTCATGAGGAAGGCAATTGAGCAAGCCGAGATTGCGAGACTGAAAGGAGAGGTGCCAGTGGGGGCAGTCGTTGTTGCAGACAATACTGTAATTGCCAAGGCATATAACATGACCGAGACCCTAAAAGATGTGACTGCTCATGCAGAGATGCAAGCCATAACTATGGCGGCAAACTTTCTTGGCGGTAAATATTTGACAGGCTGCATAATGTATGTCACATTGGAGCCTTGTTCTATGTGTGCAGGAGCATTAAAATGGTCACAAATAAGTAAGCTTGTTTATGGGGCCTCTGACACAAAAAATGGGATGGGTATGCACGAGGGCTTATTTCATCCAAAAACCGCTATAAAATCGGAAGTGCTAGCTAAAGAGTGCGAAGAGCTGATTAAGAATTTCTTTAAGGAAAAGCGCTAATAACGATTTTGTATAACACAGACATAGGTCTTTATAGACAGAATCTACTTATTTGTTTTTTCGAGATATTGGAAAGGGTCTTTGATAAAGTTTTCTGGGTCGGGGCGTTTGTTGTTAATCTGCTTTATTAAGGAGTTTATTTCTTTTGTTTGTATGCTGTCGTATGTGCTGTTAGCTTGCATTATACCGTCTGTGTATGTCAGAGTGTAAATATGTTTTCCTTGTTCGTTGAAGTATTCCCAATTTCCTTCCTGTTTCCCATTTTTGTAGATTCCTTTTGATTCAATATTTCCATTTTTATGGTATGTTTTGGCTTCGTTATTAAGTGACCCATTTATGTAGAGAGCCTCAGAAGCCATTCCTCCATTCTTTGCAAAGAATGTTTTATATTCTCCACTTAGCACACTGTTGCTCCATGTACTTATTTCAAATACGCTACCGTCGTCGAAATAAACATAACGTTTTCCATCCTTGCTGTCGTTGCGGTAGTCTTGTTTATATGATAGCGTTCCATTGTGAAAGTACTGCCATTGCCCCACTTTACGAGTTCCCAGATAGGTACCAGAGGCTAGGGGGCGCGCTGCGTTGTCGAATAGTTCGGCGCTTGTGGAATCGGAATTGGGAGAATAAACTAGTTTTGCACTCATAATGCCAGATCTGTAATATTTCTTCATTTCCCCGACAGGGCGTCCATCTTCAAAAGTCCCTTCATATTTTGTGCGTCCGTTTTCATATTTAACAATCCACTTGCCCGTTTTCTTCCCATCACTATTGAGCTTATTAACATCTTGAGCATAAACATCAGGAGAGGAATGTAGTGAGCAGGTAAAAAAAATAAAGCTAACAAGTTTTAATATGATTCTCATAATGATTGTTTTAAAGATGTGAAAATTAATTGAATTTCTGGCAAGGATGTATTGTTTTTATTCGTCCTCTTCCTTGCTATACTCCAGTGCTTCGTTTACTGTGTTTATAACACATTCTCTGAATTCGTCGACATCAGAATTGCTCATTTCTATATTCTCGAGGGCATTTAATACTTTGTTACGTATGGTTTCGGAGCTAATGTCTGGATGTTTTGTCAGGTATTGTTTTAGGGCTTTGCGCATTTCAAAGAAAGGAAGATTAGATGTCTTTATTGCTTCTCTAACGTTGGGAGGGATACATAGCATTATACCTCTTTTTAAGAAGAATGTAATGATTTTGTCAATATTTTTAATCTCTTCTTTAATAATGCTTGTGTGATTGTTGCCAATCTTGCTTTTTGCATTTTCCACAATATCTCCAAATATTTTTATGAACAATATATGGTCGGGAGCATTGTTAATGATATTGTTTGCGTATTCTTTATAGTCTTGACCTTCTCTGATAGTCATCCACCATATTCCTTCTATTATTTCTTTGTGATTTTTTTGTGGTACTAAACAATTATATAGATACTCGGTAATTTTATTATCTATGGAGTATTTGTTGCCACCATATCGGTCCCAAAGGTAATCTTCTATTATGTCGTGCCAAAGTGCTGAAATAAATATTGTTGAGTAATGCTCTCTTGTGGCTTTGAATACTCTTACCAAGGAACTGTCCACTTGTTCGCCTGTGATATACGCTTCTGCATACTTAAGTGCCGAAAAAACATTAAATAGCACATCAAGTCCGTGTTGTGCAGCATATTTGTCCTCCACCTTACGCATCTTATCTACAACAACTTTGTTATTGTATTTTACATGGTACATCCTACGCATAACCGATACTGCCTTGTAAAAAACCCCGACCACGGCTTCGTCTGGATAGCTGCTATTAATGTCGAACGTCTTTTTATAAAACTCAATAAAGTTATGGGTATCATTAAAACCTTCAAAGTTTTCTTTTCCTCTGACGGACGCATTCTTATTGACCGAACTTTCAAAAAGTTGGAAGAATTCATATAGTCGCTGACTGAATGATAGTTCAGCCCTTCTTATTTTTTCTATCTGATTAGATTCACACATAATATCTCAATCTCTTTAGACGTAATGACATATCAAAACTAAGTTCGTCAATTTGCAAATATATGACAAATAAAAAAATAGTACTATTCTACCTTTCAAAATCATATGGCGTATTATGCAAGCACGGTGTAAAAAGCTGTTATTTTGTTCAGCCTCGATGCTCTAGCAAAACAACATTCTCAACATGGTGAGTATGAGGAAACATGTCGACGGGTCTTACTGCAAGCACCTTGTATTGTTGGTCTAACAGTTGCAAGTCTCTTGCTTGTGTAGCAGGGTTACAACTTACGTAGACAATGCGTTTTGGTGCTACTTTCAAAATTGTATCTAAGACATTTGCATGCATTCCGTTTCGTGGAGGATCGCTTATTATTACGTTGGGTTTGCCATGTTCTTCAATAAATTCAGGAGTAAGCATTTTCTCCATCACTCCTGAATAAAATTCTACATTCTCAATCTCATTTAGCTTAGCATTAGCCCTAGCATCTATTATGGCATCTTCAACATATTCAATGCCTACAACTCGTTTTGCCTTTTTTGAAATAAATTGTGCTATTGTGCCGGTGCCGGTGTATAAATCGTATACGAGTTCGTCTCCTTGAAGGTCTGCCAATTCTCGTACTATCATATAAAGCTCATAGGCCTGTTTGGAGTTGGTTTGGTAGAAAGATTTTGCCCTAATCTGAAAACGCAGACCTTCCATTTCTTCGGTTACATATTCTTTCCCAGCGAAGCATTTTATTTCCAGATCATTAATAGTGTCGTTGAGCTTGGGATTTATCACATACAGCAAAGATGTTATTTGCGGAAATTCATCTCTTATCGCAGAGAGTAAGCTCCTAATAATATTTTCCTTGTCTTCAAAAAATGACATAATGACCATTAAGTCACCAACGGAGGATGTACGGACAATTATGTTTCTAAGTAGACCTTCATGTTGACGCATATCATGAAAGCTTATCTTATTGTTTATTGCATATTGATAGACGAAATTACGTATTTCATTCGACGGATCGATTTGTAGCCAACATTTGTTGATATTCAGTATCTTATCAAACCGTCCTGGAAGGTGAAACCCTAAGGCTTTGGGATTATCAATTTTTTCGTCGCTAGCAATCTCTTCTTCTGTCATCCATCGCTTATTAGAGAAGGTAAACTCCAACTTGTTCCTATAAAATGTAGTGTCTGTTGATGCTAGGATTGGATTTATCTCTGGGAGCTCTAATTTTCCTATTCGTTCGAGATTGTCTTTCACTTGCTTCTGTTTATAGTATAGCTGCTTCTCGTAAGGTAGGTATTGCCATTTACAACCTCCGCAAATGCTAAAGTGCTCACAAAATGCATCTACTCTATCGTCTGATAGTTTTTGAAAAGCAACAACGCGACCTTCCATATATTGTTTTTTAGAGCGTGTTACCTGAACGTCAACAATGTCTCCTGGAACAGCATGTGCCACAAATAGCACCTTGTCGTCAACCTTAGCAAGCGATTTTCCTTCGCCTGCAACTTCTATTATTTCGACCCCCTCTATTAGTGGGTAATTTCTTCTTTTTCTGCCCATTAATAATACGTTATTTCTCGCTCCAACATGTACTTAGGCACTTCTTTCTGATATACAACCTTTTGAGTCCAGTTATTGTGTTCGTCGTATATATATTTGCTTGTACCTTCAAATTCTTGATTTTTCTTTAGATTGAAAAAGTTTTCTTCTATTGGGTTGCCACTCTTATCGTAGATTGTCTTGTTTTTGTGGTTGAGCCGGCCTTCAGAATTGTACACACTCCACTCCGCAATATTCCCCTCTTCATCGTAGCTTACAATTGACTTTGTATCTACTTTTCCATCGGGAGTGAGATTGCTCATTTCTAAAATATTCCCTTTCGCATCATGCTTATACATTGTTGTATTCTCAACTGCGCCTCCTTGACCGTAAAGTGTTTCTTCCAACTTGTTTCCATTACTGTCGTATTTGTGTTCTATTTTCTCGATTGCTGTTCCTGCGTTGTTGTAGGTCTGGACCAATATAATATCGCCGTTGTCGTTATAAGTTGTTTGCTTTTTAAGATAAAGCCCATTATCGAACTCGTATTGCTTTCTTTCGTAAGGTTTACTTTTTTTATTGTAGTTATATTCCTCTTTATATCGGAGTTCGCCAGCATCGTCAAATTGCAAATGCATGGTCATATTGCCTCTGTCGTCGTATGCCATAGTCTCCCTGAACAGTACTGTCGTTTCATCAGACTCATAAACTACCGATTCTATTTTGTAGCCTCTGCTGTCGTATTCGTATTTTTCTTTTCCTAGCAAGATTCCGTCAGCATTGTATTGTTCTTTGGCAACGAGTAAATTTTTGCCTGCATATTTGTAGTAGACAATAGACTCTAGCTTATTAGACGAGTCGTAATGGCTTTCTTCGGTAACTTGCTCATGACTGTCGTATTTATAAGCGATTCTCTCAATAAGCTTTTCCTCTGTATCGTAGTAATTTATTTCGGAAAGGTTTCCGCTTTTGTTGTAAATGGCATATGAATCGCTCCCACTTAAAAAGCCTCTGTCGCGCTTGATCTTTACGATATCGCCAAACTTCTCTTGTGCTGAATAACCTGTCTCCCTGACAGTTTTTACCTTGTCTTTAAGCCCCTCTTTCTCTATATCGCTCTTGGTATGCAAACTAAATAATAGAGAACACAAGAGCAAAATTAATGACACTTTACACATATCGAAACCAGATAAAAATTTAGACAAAAATAGCAAAATATTTTTTACCAGCAGTTCTTGGTTTCTTAGCTCAAAGACAATTTGAGTCCCGAAAATACCGACCTCTTTTTTTGAAATTATCTGGGACGCTATTAATTTTAAATATATCAACAAGTCTTGTTGACAACTTGTTTATGAGAGTTGGTAACTTTCTAATATCTTTGTATTTCAATGCATAAAAATTAAAACAGCACCTTACTAAAAATAAAATAATATGTTAGCACTACAAACAGCAGCAGACCTGGTTGCAGACACACCAGTAGGAGAAGAAGCAAATGGCATTTCTCTTAAGTTTATAGATCTTGCCCTGAAAGGGGGGTGGATTATGATTCCAATCTTGGTTTTATCCATTATTGCAGTATTCATATTTATAGACCGATATAGAGCTATAAAGAAGGCAAATAAGCTGGACAGAGCTCTGATGGATAGTGTCAGGTTATATATAAAAGAGGGGCGCATAAATGAAGCTCTAGGGCTGTGTAGGCAGAGTAATTTGCCTGTTGCAAAAATGTTAGAGAAAGGGATTACGAGAATAGGTAGGCCTACAAGTGACATTATGGCAGCAATAGACAATGTTGGTAGTTTGGAAATTTCAAAACTAGAAAAAGGACTTCCCGTACTTGCTAGTGTTGCAGGAGGTGCGCCGATGATTGGTTTTCTCGGAACTGTAATGGGTATGATTCGAGCTTTCTATGACATGGCACAAGCAGGTAATAATATTGATGTCCAGCTCCTTTCGTCGGGTATCTATCAGGCTATGGTAACAACCGTTGGCGGACTCGTAGTCGGGATAATTGCATACTTCGCTTACAATATATTGGTAGCAGATATTGAGAAAGTTATTTTTAAAATGGAGGCCGTAACTTCAGATTTTATGGACTTGTTGAACGATCCCTCATCAAAGTAATATTATGCCTATAAAAAGACGAAATAAGGTAGACGCAAGTTTCAGCATGTCATCTATGACTGATGTAGTATTCTTGTTGTTGATATTCTTTATGGTAACATCTACCTTGGTAGCTCCTAATGCCATAAAATTACTATTGCCCAGGAGCAACAATCAAACGGCCGCAAAGCCTATAACGACAGTGTCTATTACAGCAGATATTAAATACTATGTAAATAAAGAAGGTACACCCAAAAGGGTGATGTTTGATGACATAGAGGCTGCCATTCAAGAGTCTGTTGCTGGAGAAGAGGACCCTTGTGTATCTCTGCATGCAGAAAAGTCTGTGCCAGTCGAAGAGGTTGTGAAAATAATGAATATTGCAAGACGAAATAAGTATAAACTTATCTTGGCTACTAGTCCAGAAAAGTAGTTTTTATGATCCTAGTTCAAACTCCTAACATTATGGACAACCACTAGTTAGATCCTCAGAGGGCAATCCAAAATGCAGGGAAACAAAGCAATTAAAAATCAGTATGATACAAACACTGTATTGAAGAGGATGAACTAGAATTGAACCTTGTCGCTTGTAAAAAAGCTACATCGCTTGCTTTAAAATATACAACTAATGAATATCTTTTCAAAAGAACATAAAAGCGCGACATGGGGTACAATCGTCCTTCATTTAGGCTTGCTATGCCTGCTTTTATTTTTCGGATTTTATACTCCATTGCCACTGCCCGAAGAAGAAGGCGTAGAGGTTAATTTTGGAAATAGCGACTTGGGCTTTGGCAAAAATGAAGAACAAGAAGCAAGTCCAAAAACTAAATCTAGTGTGAAGCAGGCTAATAATGAGCCTATGATTGCTGAAAAATTGCCCATAGAACCTTCCCGACCCATCCCTCAAGAAAATACGACTAAAACTGAATCAGCAGACAATGAGAGAACGGAAAATCTGATGACTCAAGATTATGAGGAGTCGGTGCTTATTAAGCAAAAGAAAAAAGACGAGGAGAAGAAGCGAGTCGCCGAAGAGCAAAGAAAAAAGAATGAAGAGCGGAAGAGAATAGCCGAAGAACAGAGGAAAAAGAACGAAGAGCAAAAGCGACAGCAAGAAAAGCAAGCACAGAAAATCAAGGAAGAGCGCTTAAAAAGAGAAGCTGAGGAACTTAAGCGTAAGGACGAAGCGGATAGAAAACGTAAAGAGGCCGAAGAAAAACGAAAGCAAGAACAACGAAAAAAACAGGCGGAAGAGATAAGTAAACGTGTGGCTAACGCTTTTGGAAAGAATGACAATGCAGCAGGCGACGGGATAGGTAATTCGAGTCCTAGTTCTCAAGGTATTACTAGTGGTGCTGGAAATCAGGGGGTGTCAACAGGTGCAATATCTTCCGACAATTATGGAAGTGGAGGAAGGCAAGGTAATGGAATTTCATACAGCCTTGGTAACAGAAAAGCTTTGTCATTGCCAACACCAAGTTATCCAGGAACACAGCAAGAGACGGTTGTTGTCGAGGTGTCTGTTGATAAGCGAGGAAATGTAATAGAAGCAAATCCTGGTGCGCAAGGCTCGACAACTATGAATAGTCAGCTATTGTCTGTTGCTAAGAAAGCAGCGATGGAATCTAAATTCTCTGCCGATGAGAATGCTCCAGCTCACCAGAAGGGAACTATTACCTACGTATTTATACTAAGATAAAGACTCATGGGTATATAGATGCGTTTGTTTGTATTCATCCTAAAGGAATATTCAGAGAGAAGCCGTAGCGAAGCGTTGATTTTGAAGAACCTGAGATGTGCTGTAAGCAGATAGACAGGTAAATCGCCCTTAGTGGTCTTACGCCTGAAAACGACTAACATACGTCTCTCAACTGTGTTTGTGTGCTTATCCCAAACATAGATGTCTTTAAAATGAAATTTACCTCTGAGTAAGCCTTTAGCAGAGTCTCTGATTTTTATATCCTGCCAATCTAACGAGTCAAGCGTCTTTATGTAATCCCTCACGGATACATTGCCTGTGCTCGCTTTCAATTTCTTAGGCTCCCGACCTTTAGCGTTTTTCTTCTCGGGCAGAACCGGTTCTGGTTTCTCAATATAAACCCTTTGGGTTGAGTGGATATCTAACATGTACACGCATCCTAGATTATCAAGACCTTTGGTAAAGGTCATATCGTTTCCATAAAGTCCGTCTGCTCCTACATAATCGAATGTGATGTCCAACACCTACACTCTTGCTCCCTTTCTTCTCCCAACCGCTCTCGTCTATCAGAAGTCCTGTAAGACTTTGGCTGTGTACGATGCTATTTACCTCTTGCGCCACTTGGTCAATAACTGCTCCTGCATCCCATTTTGAGTCGCTAATGAAATGTTGCAGCTGATAGTAGCTTGCGTCCAGTGTTTCGCTGATGCGTTCTATGTTATTTAAATCACTCAATACTATACCTCCTATGTATGTTTGCGCTTTATCAAAGTTGTTCTTTATCTTATTTGCGAAAAGTCGTTGATATACAGACATGTAGCAATAAAGTCTTTTTGCTATCCCGCCTAACGCCTTACTATAGATTTTGTTGTTTCTAGAGATTTTTTTTGCTCATAGCACTTTATTTTTTGTTGTTTTTCATGCTGCTAATATACTAATAATCTGTATACTATACAATAAAAATCAAACTTTTTTTAATCTATCAAAGTAGAGCTAAAGTACATGACAGGCACGGTTTAGAACATTTAGTTTTTACCAAAGACACTATTATTGTCGAGAATACAAGAAACGCTGGGGTACTGAGCTGTTTTTCAAGGCTATTAAGCAAAATCTTCAGGTGAAAACCTTTTGGGGGACAAGTCAAAATACTGTCAAGTCCCAGATTTATGTTGCCTTGATCTGTTACTTGCTTGTAGAGTTTATCAAACGAACCCGAGTGAAAGGAGCTATTGCATTTTCCAACTTGTCAGAAAAAATCAGATTCCGCCTGTACCACTATCTCTCACTAGATTATGTATGCAATCAGGTGAAAGAGGGAGCAAGAAAGGTTAAGCAAGTCCAACAGATGGAAATACAGTTCCAACGAGACTTGTTTTCTGGATAATTGCTATACTAGCAAGGTAAACACTGGGATCGTGGGGTGTTTTAAGCAAATTTTAAAAACTTTCGGACGCTAGTGAAAAAAAACAGAATATTTTAGCACGGAAGTTGATGTTACAGTAAAAAAGAACTATCTTTGGGAAGGCAATGTTCTTTTACACGAATGGAGTTCTGGCAGGGAGAAGCATGCGGTAACATGGGTGTACGATGAAGATAGCTCCACTCCGACAGCCAAGTTGCAGGACGGCGAGTATTACAGCATCGAAAGCGACCATCTTGGTACGCCGACGCATATGTACGACAGCGACGGCAAGCAAGTATGAAGCTGTCAGCTCGACATCAATGGAAAGGTGGTGGAAATGGAAGGGACAGCGGAAGCACTGCCGCATCGCTATCAGGGTCAGTACCATGATGTGGAGACAGGGCTGTATTATAACCGATTCAGATATTACGATTGTGATACAGGAAATTACATATCCCAAGACCCGATAGGGCTTTTGGGTAATAATCCTAATTTCTACGCATACGTTCCAGATACAAATAGTTGGGTTGATGTGTTTGGGTTGAATTGCTCAAAAAATAAACGGATTGCAAAAGAATTGTCCGAACCCGAAGTATTGGAGCGACTTCAAAAAAAATATCCAATAGATGATGGGTTTGAAATCCTTTCTGAACCAAGAGTCTATATCAATAATACACTAAATTTCAAAGGAAATAAGGCTTATGCCAAACCTGATTTATGGTAATAGACAAAAAGGGCAATATCGTTGATTTAGTAGACGCTAAAAATGGTAGTGCCGATTTGACAGATTTACAAAAAGCATTAAACAAAAATGGAGGTACATTTAATGGCTCTAGTCGAAGCTCAACCTTGCCAAGAGGGTCTAATAAAGCTATAAAAAAAAGGGTCATTAAGGGTTGAACGTACGGATTATTCGCATGGCGATTTGTTATAGATGAATTTAAAATAGACTATGGATATTAAAATATTTAAAAAAATATTTACAGATAGTGTGCAAAACTCTATTAGTGAGCAAGGTTATGTGTATAAGAAAAGTAAAGAAGTCTTTGAAAACATTGATGACAAACACTTTTTGTCTATTTATATTTATATGTATAAGCGTTCTACTTTCATTGAAATAGAAACAAAGGTATTTTATGGGAACAAAGGAATAACAAAGGAGTTAAAGAAAGATGAAATAAAATTTCCTTATGAATATTTCTGTGGTGGTGGGATTAAATTTATTTCAGAATATTATTTTAAAAACGAATTCCCAGAAAAACATAGTAACCTGATTTTTATGTTTGATGAAGATCCCAATTATATTGTTAATGATTGGCTAAAATACTATAACAGTATCATTGTTCCCTTTTTTGAAGATTGCAAATCTCCAAAATTATTGAATGAAATGGTAAATAATATTGCTATTTATAAAGTAGGACTGAACGCTACTTATAAAACAAGAGTTTTTTATTCGTATTACGTTGGTAAACAGGCTGATTTAACTGAGGTAGAATTGCTAAAATTGGCAAATCAATATGAGCAAGAATTAAAAAGCTGGGGAGATGATTGTGATTATTTTGAAGAATATGAAAGGTTAAAAAGTAAATTGTTTGAAAAAAGTAGTTAAAAAACAAAAGTTTTCTCCCTTTTACAAAACGAGGCATTCGGTTCGTTTTTTTTTGTGCTTTTCGCTTTGCAAAAACGACTAAAACAAAAAAGTTATTAATAATTACACTAAATTACTTCAACCCCTTTGCTGTATTGAATTTGCTGTGTTTCTAGCGTGTTGTTTTGTCTTTGCCCACTCCGATTGGTTATTTCGGTTCGAATGATGCCACCCATTTCGGTTTAACCGTGCCATGTTTTTTCTTTCTTTTGGAGGAGGGGGCGTGAGCTAAAGTGAGCTATACATTACGGTTCATTTTGTGCCACTGAAAGAGATTAAGTTTAACCCGCCAAATGAGTATTTTGCTCGTTATGGCAAATACACTTAATCCGATGGATTTAAAACAGATTTTAAGCTTACACCGCGATGGTGTAAGCAATCGTCAAATAGGTAAATTGTTAGGCATTAGTCGCAACACTATCAACACCTATGCGGCTCAATTTAAGTCATGCACGCAGAGCATTGATGAACTTTTGGAGCTAGAGGAATTACAGTTATCCGAGCTATTTACCACTCACACCACACTTATATCAGAACGCTATGACGAGCTGATGAGCTGGTTTGAACAGATCAATCAAGCTCGAAACCATCCAGGCTTCACCTTCCCTTGCTCAAGCGCTAGGAAATCAGGCGTGTATAAATGAATACAAAGTGTTGTACTCGAATACAGCACGACT
>JBKECH010000003.1:0-4581 GCA_047974415.1 Bacteroidales bacterium
GTTGAAATTCTTAGGCTATTCTTTTTACATAAGGAAAGGGAAATGCCGTTTATCCCTGCATAAGCAAAGTCTCCAAAAGCTGAAGGCTAGGCTAAAAGAGCTCACTTCAAGGAGTAATGGCATGGGCTATGAACAAAGGAAACTTCAACTAACCCGATACATCCGAGGATGGATTAACTACTATAAATTAGCCGATATGAAGACCCATCTACAGCGAGTAGATGAGTGGTACAGGCGAAGATTACGAATGTGTATATGGAAATGCTGGAAGAAGGTCAAGACTAGGTTTCAAAATTTGATGAAATGCGGTATTGGGCGAGGGAAATCTTGGGAATGGGCAAATACTCGCAAGAGCTATTGGCGCACCTCCAAAAGTCCCATACTCACACGAGCCATCACAAACGAAAATCTACGCTTAGCAGGTTATCCTAGTCTAAGTGCCTACTATGCTAAGTTGTATCGAAATTAAGGAACCGCCACGTGCCGAACGGCATGCGTGGTGGTGTGAGAGGACGGAATGGGAATTAATCCCATTCCTCCTACTCGATTTTGTAGGCTATCTCAGAACCAAAAGCCTAATCCAATCCTCATAAATAACATAATGTCTGAATACTTGTTTTTTTTGCCGGTTTTGTAGAAGTTTCCTGTGTCCCAGTCGTAGTTGTAGTCGTCTCTCCATTGAGTGCCATAGCCCAAGCCGGTGGCAAATTCAAACATAAACCTCCTTCCGATATTCAGCTTTGTTCCCCAAACAGGTGTCAGTGACAAAGTTGTGTAGGCTTCATAGTCATTGCTAAGCATCCCAAAGTCTGGAGCATAGTTTATATTAAAAGCAATGTAGCTACCACTATTTCCTCCAATATTCCTGCTTTTTTGTTTACGCCTATTTAGGTTGTAATAGAAACGAGGTTCTAATGAAGCATTAAACGAAGTACTCCATTCCTCGTCCATACCAGCCTTATATCCATAAAATAGACCTAAGCCTAGTTCTGTTCTCAGGGCTAACTTGTCTACTATTCTTGTTTCGTTGTAGACATTTACAGGGTTAATCCCGAATTGGATGCCCCATGTGCTTTTTTCTACAAGTGCCTTCTGTGCATCGATAGTTTCTATCAATGAGAAAGCTAGGAAAAGGGTGATAATAACTTTTTTCATATGTTTGTGTTTTAATAACTGTCAGATTTCCAGATACTCGGATTTTCGGATATCAGACTAACAGCTGTTTTAATTATTAATGGTGAATTGTTAATGGTTAACGAACAGCCTTTATTGATTTTACGATTTTACGATGAAAACAGTCGTCATTAAAAAAAGTCTAATATCTAAATACCAACATCTATTATCTGTTTATTATTCATTCATCATCCTGCAATTCGTCTGCCTGTGCGCCGCACGCAAACAGGCAACTGTACGGTCTTGGTAGCACGCCTTTTCCTAGGGCCTTGCCCTAGGCTGTTATATTTATGGCTTTCAGCCATTAGCAGCCCACATCGTAAATTGTATTGGCTGTTTCATTATCACATTACCAAATCAACGAATCAACACATTATCAGTTTTGTCTATCGTCTAAAATCTATCATCTAATATCTGAGACAGGTATGCCCTGTCTCTACATTTATAATTCACCATTAACAATTAATCATTAAATATGCTTGTTTTATAGATTTCTAAGGTAAAATGATAGAGTTATCATAAATTGTGAGCTCTTACCATAATCACTAAAGAAGCCGTCTTTTTTCAGCATGCGTAAGCTCTCCATCATATCTATGCTGCTGTATTCAAACTTTAAGGAAAGTGTACATCCATCCTTACTGCCAAAGTAAAAGCCGAAACCTAATCCGTATGCCAACTGCGACATCTTTTCTGATTTGACAGTCTGTAATTCCCCAGAGAGATCTTTATAGCTATATTTGAAAGGAAGTCGAGGAGTCCAGTATAATCGGACTTCGGGGTATATTCCTAAAACCTCAATCGAGTGCTTCTCTGGGTCATAGTTTTTTATTGGGAAATTATATCTTGCACCAACGAATAGGGGAATAGGCATGTATTCTTTAGTTTCTGGAGAGGAGTCTTTTAGATGAGACTTGCCTGACAATGATATTTCCTGAAGTTTTAATCCTCCATATAAAAAGGTTCTGTTATCTTCAAATGTGTGTCCTAAAGCAAAGGCAATGTCCCACACGCTTTCACTTCCCTGCCCTCCAATACTCCCTTCAAACAAGCCTGTTAGCTGTGCTTTTGCTTCGCAAAAAAAACAGAGTGAAACAATGATTAAAAGTTTTAGTCTCATAATAGTTCTATTATATAGAGGAGGGCAAAATTCTGCCCCCATCTGCAAAATTAATCTATTTTCATTCTGATGCCTGTCCACTGACCTTTATATTTTACAGATCCAAAAACATAAGCTTTCTTAATTTCAAACTCGTAGGGTTTATATGGTGCTAAGCTTACTTTCCATTGTAAAATAGGCTGACACCAAATGAAGGAGAGCCAAATTGTACATGTACTTTTTGTTTTTTCCCATATGAATGCACTCCTTTAAGTAATACAACAAGTTTTGGATTATTGTCGTCGAATGATGGCAGCATTATGCTCACAGGTGCATTTGACATTGCTTTTCTTTTTTCTTGAGTTGTTATCCATTTTTTGTCTATTCGTAGTGCATTGTTTATATATTCTGACATTTTGTTCTTGAGCCAATTATTTGCAGCATTCACAGTAGCATCAAAGGCTTTGTCTTGAAGATCTTCAAATGGGTATTTCTTGCCCATAAAACTTATTGCTTTACCTGAGTAGGATATTGATTTATCTGCCCAGTTTTTGGCATAATCTGTGAGATTTTTAGTATATCCCTGATAAATGAAGTCTGTGCTCGTATTTGCTACATTGCTTGCAAAACTGCGACCTGCTTCCACTTGTGTCATAATGCTCTTGTTGACATTAGGATCGTCTAATTTGTAGTATCCGGATAGGTGGTCTATTCCTACCACCATGTCGGATGGTGTTTCCGAAGTGCTCCAATATGACCAAAGCTTAACCCTTTTGCTTCTGAGTCTCCAACGTTTAAAATACCAAATTTTGATGGTTTTGTCTTTTAGAAAGTTATACTCGACTCTAAAGCCTTGATTATCATAAAATCCATAGTCAACATCATATAACTTTACTTTTATTCTTCGGTATCTGTCATTGTCTAAGCGCCTTTCTCTCCAACTGTTTGCTCCAAAAGGTTTTTGAAGCCACTTGCCAACAACAGTCTTTGCTCCGGCTTTGTAAGTAATTAAATTATAGTCTTTCGTATATTGGCTGTCAGAATAATCATCGCTGGTGCTAGACGACTTTAAGGTAGATGTGCCTACTTCTCCTTCATTCTCCGGTACATAAGAACCATCAAGTTCTGCCAATGCAAGATCTTCGATGTCTTTTCCGCTTGTTATTGCTTTGGCAAGTAGATTATACGAGTCTATGAATTTGATGTTCCCATACATAAAACTTGCGCTATCGACCTGAGAGGTGTAGTCTTTGTATATATCAATAAATGACTCTTGCAAGGACGAATACTCGGCAGAGTCGGAAGGGGAGTATATAAATGTGCCAAATGGAGATATCTGGTATAGTTCCTCTCCTATTTCTACTTTTAGAGTGGTGTCTACAACATAATGAACTACCTCGTCGGGAATAATTTGGTTTGCCAGTTCTCGGTTGAACTCTTCTTCGTCTGTTAGAGCTGATTTTGTGTTGCTATTATTATCCTGAGTCATTTGGGCTAAAGCATTGAAACCGTCCGGAAGACTGATGCTATTAAAAGCTGATTTTGTATTTGAGCCTTCTTTGTTCATTTCGTCAATTTTTTCCTGAATGTTCGATATGTATGTTTTTGCAGAACTCATATCAGAAAAACTTAAATGCCCGTCTTCTACTTTGAAGCCTTCGGAATTGTACCCTTGTTCGTTTGAACTTTCGTCTACATTGTTTAAATCGTCGTTAATGTTACAAGATGCAAAAAAAAAACATAACTGCAACAAAAATAAATTGAATCTTTTTCATTTCCTTGAAGTTTTATCGTTTTAGTTGTTATAAATTCAACACATCAAATATACGTCATTTTTTGCATAAAACAAATAGATAAAATCTAATGTATCACTACTGTCCGCTAAAATAAAATTCAGTCAATATATCTTTCGTAACTTCCACATAATCAATGTTCGTTATCCGTCTTTTCAAAAGTAAGCCCCCTCCATTTCGGGGAATAAAGAATTTTGATATCTCACTCTATTTTGATATGATACTGCTTTCCAGCAGGCTTCAGGCTCTTCTAAGAACTCGTAAATACTGATATAGCACATTAATTGATGGCGTATGATGGACATCAAATTTGAAAAAGCCCACTTCCTCTCAACTTGCCTTTGAACTAAGGTGCTTATTAAATTAGCTAGCATAGCTACCCATATTTGTATTTCTATTGCATTGGCGCTTTCTCCTAGAAAATACTTTAATGGAAAGTTTTGCTTTAGTTGCTTGAATAGCAACTCTATTTGCCACCTTTTCTTGTAAATTAAGGCTATGTCTTCAGCAGATAGCTCA
>JBKECH010000071.1:0-31557 GCA_047974415.1 Bacteroidales bacterium
TACGCTTATTCCCAGCCTTACGTTCTTCAGCATCTAAATGAACTTCCATTTCTGCCGATAAAGCGCTCTCTAAAAACTCTTTGATAATAGGAGAAAAAACGCCTCCTTCGCTTGTCAAACTCTTCCCACTCTTTAATTGGGATAATGCCAAATCTCGCATAGCAATGTACTCGGCACTCTCTTTTTTCTGTCGTGTCATAATTGCAAAATTAATAATTATTGAGAGCAGACAGAGTTCTGAGGACAGTCTCATTGATTCTGTGCAAGCATATTTTTTCCCGACACTACACAAAGATGCATTATTTCCAAAATCTGCACAAACTCGCCTACTACGGCGCTTTAGTGCAGATTTCGGAAATTCACAACTTGCTGAAAATCTTATCTACTATCAATAGTGAATCAGCAATGTTCCTGAAAGAATTCTCGGTTTCAGCTCTTGATACTATATCAAAGAAACGCATAATATCGCGCTTGTGTTCTATCTTTTTTTCCATTGATTTGGACAGCTCTGGTTCAGTTTCGTAGCTAGTGTGGCCAAGGTTAATACTTAGATATCTGTTTTCCGAATAAATATCTAACATCCTATAATCGTATAGGCTTGCAATATTCCAAAGAACATTTGCTTTGTAGAATCCATAACACGACAATATACAATCAATGATATACCCATCGTTCTTACCTAATTTATTTTTATAGACCGACACATCATAGCTTTTCACCTTATGCCCCAGTATATTAATAATCTCAGTTAAGTCTTTTAATATCTCCGTCCTAGAGATAAGCTCTCCTATCCCATGTCGGCGAAAATTAACACATTGTATCCTGTCGGTCAAGCCTAAGTCTCGCTTCAAACTTAATGCATAGGGATATACACTTTTAACCATAATGGTTGCATTTGCCTCGTCGCAAGCTTTTGCCAAGATATCGGCATCATTATAAGACAGATCGGGGGAAAAATCTAAGTATATTGGTGTTCTGTATTGCACCCAGTCTAATATAGACGATTTTAGATTTTCTATTGGAGACAAAAGCACTACGTTTTCGTTATTACGCACAAAATTTGCCAGATTACTATGATAAGTATTGTCATGCATATTTACATCTAAAAAATACATGTTGTTCACCTGCAACTGTGGATATTTTTTTTTAATACTAGCCACATTATCAAGGACTTCTTTTTTATTTCCTATTATTCCAAAACGATTCATGTACTCATAATTTATCGACTAGCTGTTAAGCAGGGACTTACAGCCAGCAACTGTTTTTTCATTATTCATAATCATCATCCTATAACAAACCCTCAGAGCTTCCTCCTTTATTATAGCTTTAGGTGTTCAACAATGATTCCTCCTGCATTGTCAGCGGCACCGAAAGGCAACAGTATCTCATTTAGCCGTTTGTAATTTTCTAGCATCTTGTCCCGCTCATCTCCACAAATTATTTTCAACAGTTCATTTCTTGTATTTTCAACAGTACAATCCTTTACTATTAGCTCTCGCACAGCTTCTTTATTAAGAATAAGGTTTACAAGAGATGCCCATCTGACTTTGATTATATACTTCCAAATATACTGGAAGAACCAAGCATTTTTCACATAAAACAATACTACTTGTGGGCACCCGATGAGACCTGTCTCCAGCGTTGCCGTCCCTGATGTTACTAATGCTGCGTGTGAATTATTTAGCAAATCGTATGTCTTGTCGTTCACAAGCTTTACATTATAGGAGCCTATAATATTTTCATATAGTTCTTTTGACACAGCGTGAGTAGCCCCTATAACAACCTGATAGTCTGTCATTTTCTTAACAGCCTCCAACATTATTCTCAAATTTAGTCGTAGCTCATGATTCCGACTTCCAGGAAGAAGTGCAATTATCTTCTTTTCTGGTATCAAGCCGTTTTCTGCAATAAACTGCTCTTTCGTTTTAGCCGAAGCTTTAAAGTCTCTAATATTATCCAAAAGAGGGTTGCCAACATACGTAACGTCCACCCCATATGCCTTGTAAAAATCAGTCTCGAATGGAAATATAGTAAGCATCTTGTCTACATATTTTCTAATACTATTTACTCTCCATGCTTTCCATGCCCATATTTTAGGCGAGATGTAATATATAACTTTAAGTCCTCTTTTTTTTGCGAACTTTGCTATTTTCATATTGAAACTCGGAAAATCAATAAGAATGACTACATCTGGTTTATAATCTATTATACCTCTTTTTACTTCATCAAATGCTTGCATTACCACAGAAAGGTTTTTTAGAACAGCAGCGACTCCCATCAAGGCAGTAGACTTATAGTGTCTAATCATGCCTCCAGACACAGTTTGCATCAAATCGCCCCCCATATATGCAAAATTAGCATTGGCATCATGATTTATAATGCCTTTCATCAAATTTGCCCCATGCATATCGCCAGACAACTCTCCAGCAACGATAAAATATTTCATGTGTTTAATATTACGCAATAAGCTGTAAGCTATAGGCTTTATGCTTTTGCTGGTTTAATTAATCATCCTCCTGCGTGTAGTTAGACTTACAGCCTATAGCTTAACTGCATGGCTGTTTCATCTGTTTGTAGTTTGGTCATCAATTAATCACAAAGATAATAACTGTCACCGCTACTAGCAACATTGTTGAGAATAATATGCCTTTGGAGAGCTTGTCCTTTTTTGCTTTTATCGACACAAAAAACAAGACCAACGATGGCAACAAACTCAAGGTTACTATTCTATAAAATACAGTTCTAAAAAGCACATTCGATATTAAATCGCTAAGGTTAAGTTCTTGAAACTGGCTACCCTTCATCGATAAAAAAATCACAAAGGGCAACAATAAGCCTAAGAACACACCTAGGGGCAATGAATCTATTTTGTTTTTTCTACGCATCGTTTATTTTGTTTTTCTGTGCCTGAGCTTACCTAGTCCTATCTTTGCAATTCTAAGCCATTTGGCATTACGCCTAGGCCAAACAGGGCAAAGTCATATTTTACAGGATCGTCAGGATCCAATGCCCTTAGCAGATTGGTAAGTTCTATTGTTTCTTTGAGCTTATTATTTTGCACTGTTATTAATCCTAACTTTACAGAAGTTCGTTCGACATGTAAATCCAAAGGGATCAGCAACTTGTCAGCACTAATGTTTTTCCATAGTCCGAAGTCTACGCCTTTATTGTCGTTTCTAACCATCCATCTAAGAAACATATTTATTCTCTTACATGCTGATTTACGTATAGGTGTGGGCACATGTTTTCTAGTGCGTTGAGGTGCATTGTCTAGGGCAAAGAACGTGTCGTGAAAGGTCATAAGGCTATTTACCATATTATCATCATCAGGTTTTAAGCCTTCCAGGAATGCCTCTTCTAGCGAATTATGCTTAGTATAAAAAGCCTTAAAAAACTCTATGAAATAGAGCGTGTCTGTAGCATTGAATGTGCGATGTTTAAAATCTAAGAAGCGCTTGAGGTCTGAGGTTTTATGGTTCATTATATAGTCGTAAGGGGTACCTCCCATCAAGTCCTCAAAAAGTGCATTGGCTTTGTTTATGATTGTCTTTCGTAGCCCCCATGACAATATCGCCGTCCAGAAACCTACAATCTCAATATCTTGGAGCCTGACGTATTTGTGAGGAATGCTAATTGGGTCATTCGCAATAAAATCGGGATGATTATACTGTTCCACCAAAGTGTCTAGGTATGCTTTTAACTCTTTGTTATTTGTCATCTTTTTTACTAACAATATGGCTATTAAGTGACTGTCCTACGGGTCCAATCTCCCAACATTTTTCTTATAGACGATCTCTATTTGTTTTTTACTGCCGCCACTCCAGGCAACTCTTTCCCTTCAAGGTATTCAAGCAGAGCCCCTCCTGCTGTTGATATATAAGAAACTTTATCCGTCAGATTAAACTTCTTTACGCAAGCAATGGAGTCTCCTCCTCCAACTAGCGAAAAAGCTCCATTTTTTTCGGTGGCTTCAGCCACAGCTTCGCCAATGGCTTTAGAGCCGCTGCTAAATTTATCAAACTCAAACACGCCAACAGGACCATTCCAAAGAATAGTTCCAGAGTTTTGAATAAGCTTCTTGAACATCTTAATACTCTCAGGACCAGCGTCCATACCCTCCCATCCATCATCGATATTATTGACAGAAGTTATTTTAGTATTTGAATCGTTCGAGAATTTATCACCTACAACTACATCACTTGCAATTATGAGGTTTACTCCTTTAGCTTTGGCTTTTTGTTCGATTTGTAATGCTAAGTCCAGATAGTCTTTTTCGTGTATAGAATCGCCAATATTTCCACCGTGAGCTTTAGCGAAGGTATAAGTCATTCCTCCACCGAGTATTAAATTGTCGACCTTGTCTAGTAGATTTTCTATAATTGGTATTTTTGAAGAGACCTTTGCACCTCCCATAATAGCCGTAAAAGGGCGTTTAGGATTTTCCAATATTGTGTCTAACGAGCTCAGCTCGTTTTCTACAAGAAGACCAAACATCTTGTCATTAGAGAAGAACTGTCCGATAACTGCAGTAGATGCGTGGTTTCTATGCGCTGTTCCAAAAGCATCATTTACCCAACAATCGCCCATCTCCGATAGCTGACGAGCAAATTCAACATCTCCCTTTTCCTCTTCAGGGTGGAAACGCACATTCTCAAGCAGAAGTATATCTCCATGGACTAAGGTATTTTCCAACTCTCTGGTTTCTTTGCCAACACATTCATTAGCCATTTTCACAGCTGCTCCTGTCAGGTTAGCAAGATGAGACACTAAGTGCTTCAAAGATAGCGCTTCTTCGTATCCGCCCTTGGGACGTCCCAGATGAGACATAACAATCGGGATACCGCCTTTATCGATAATAGTTTTAATAGTAGGTAAGGATGCTCTGATGCGTGTATCATCGGTTATTTCGTGATTATTGCCAAATGGCACGTTGTAATCAACTCGTACCAAGGCTCTTTTCCCCCTGAAATCATAGTCATTGAATGCTGTCATTTTTGATGTCTTTTTATCATTATACAAACAGTCAAATATAGTCATTAATTAACATTAACCAAAAGTTAATGAGCGACAAGTTTAATATATCAAAAACACCTGAGCGATATCGTATTATTATACAGCGGATTGCGCAGTAAATATTTTTTATTATGCCAGCATGCTTCTTTTCTTGTTTGGAATCCGGAGGTCTCTAGTAATAATTTACTACATTTGCTTCAAAATAAAAAGCAATGAAAAGTACGGACTGGAGCAAACTCGGCTTTGCATATAGAAAAACGAACTCGAATATACGATGTCATTTTAAAGACGGAGAATGGGGGAAGCCAGAATTACATAATTCAGATGAGATAACTTTGCCTATATCTTCAACATGTCTGCATTATGGGCAAGAAATATTTGAAGGACTAAAGGCCTTTAGAGGAAAGAATGGGGACATTCGACTTTTTAGACCATACGAAAATGCCAAAAGGTTAAATTGCTCCGCTAGCTATTTGTTGATGCCAGAACTCCCTGAAGAGATGTTTATAAGTATGATTAAAGAACTTATAAATGCAAATCTAGAGTTTGTGCCACCCTTTGGGAGTGGGGCATCGTTGTATATTAGACCATTTATGATTGGCGTATCTCCAATAGTAGGAGTTAAACCCTCCACCGAGTATATATTCATGATATACGTAACCCCAGTAGGTCCTTATTTCCCAGAGGGTTTTAAGCCTACTGATATGGTTATTTACAGACATTTTGACAGGGCTGCACCCAACGGTACAGGGAAATACAAAGTTGGAGGGAACTACGCAGCAAGCCTCTTTTCAGGAAAAAAAGCGCACGACGAAGGCTATAGCTCGGTTCTGTATCTTGACGCAAAAGAAAAAAAATATATAGACGAATGCGGACCTGCCAATTTCTTTGCCATAAGGGACAAAACATACATAACCCCCAAATCAGAATCTATACTGCCATCCATTACTAATGACAGCCTAGTGCAGCTGGCTCAGGATTTAGGTCTCAAGGTTGAAAGACGTCCCGTTCTTGTAGAGGAACTAGAAACCTTCGACGAAGCTGGGGCATGCGGTACAGCTGCGGTAATATCTCCAATACGCAGTATTTTTGATGCCGACAAAGAGCAGAGATATTATTACGGAGACGAAGCTGGGGAATGGAGTACTAAGCTTTACAACAGGTTGCAAGGCATTCAGCAAGGAGAGGCTGAAGACTCGCACAATTGGGTGTTGACAATTATTTAGCCCCCATAGGTTATCCCAAAATGTGGGAAAACAACACAATTAAAATCAGCAGGTACAAAGTGCTATACAGAAGTCTGTCTATAAAGTCAGGAATCTGAGCTAGAGAGTTGTTAAATATCAAGACTTGCGGAACTTTGTGAATTTGGAAGTAGAGACGCCCAACTTGGGTGTCTCTACTTGTATAAATTTCTGATTCGTAAAATGCGTATAACGCAGATATTGGACTTTATAGACAGACTCTCTTTAGGTCAAGGCACAAACAAAGCGACGAGCTAGCTCATCAATAATTGGTACGCACTTGTAACATCTTCTAATTTGTCGTTCTGCTTTCTCTTTTTATATATAGATCCTAAATTTTCTAGAAACTTAGACACTATTAACATGTCGCTACATATATCCTTGTACTTATGAGCATTACGGATGGACCTATCAGATAACGTTTCATCCATTTGCCCACGGCTTATAATCTTACCTTGAGCGCCTATGTCAATGTAAAAGATTATTGGGCTGTAATTGTTGCTGTTTGAATATACTAAGCGAGCAACATCCGTGTCAACAAAAGCAAGAAGAGGATAGTCTATATAATTTACAAACGACACGTCTATCCCCAAACGACGTGCAACAATCAGGTAGAGCATTGCTATTGCGTATATACTCCCTTTTCTATATTCAAGAACAGTAGACATATAGCTACTCATTATGCTCTCTGTCCCATCGACCACAACAAAGCCGTACTCCTTGAAAAACATATGATTTATTACGGAGAATTGTTCTAACGGAGTTAAGTTGTCACTAAGCTCTAACCAAATATCATTTTTTAAACGCTCAAAATTCTCCAGCATAAAGCGCTGGTCATCAAACCTGTACTCTATTTTATTAAGGGATAAAAACAGTCCGAAAAGGTCTTTGTCACTACTATTTTTCCAAAGCTTTATCTCCATCTCTATCTCCTTGTATTGCAGAGTGTTTATTAGCTTTTCCAACTTGTACTTTAGATCGAGATTTCTCGTGTCGAACCACATTTTCTTTAGGGTGCAGACGGCATGCGAGTCCTCGTCTTTTTTGAACTGCTCTACTATCATATTAAACGTTTCGTTGTCGCAGTTCTCCAACAACTCTGTGATACTTAAAATAGAAGATCTATTCATAATCATCTTATTATTATTTCGACAGACCTATCAACACAACTTCAATCATACGTTTCACATACTCCTTATAATCTGGACAATAGTCTTTAACAACACGGTTTGCGATAATGGTACACACCGTCGCAGCTCTATGTCCTAAGAGCTTTGAAAGTCCATATATTGCAGAGCTTTCCATTTCGTAGTTTGTTATTTTGTATCCTTCATATTCAAAATGCTGAATTTTGTCGTTTATATTGGGCATGGCTAAGTTTAAGCGAACCACCCGCCCTTGAGGTCCATAGAATCCTGGTGCCGAAATATTGATCCCTTCAATGATGTCGCCCGAACCTACTATCACTTTTAACAAGGACTCTGAAGCATCGACCACATAAGGATTTGCAAGGCTATCTAAATACCCAATACTTTTGACCATTGCTTTTTCAAATTCAAGATCGCAAATGGAATCTCTGTTTTCATAATAGTTTAATAAGCCATCAAAGCCAATAGATTTGGTAGAAACTACAAATGTTCCTACAGGAACGTTTGCTTGTAGCCCTCCAGACGTTCCTAAACGTATAATATCTAGACTTTTCTTTTCCGATTTTATTGTTCGATTTTGAAAATCGACATTTACCAAAGCATCTAGCTCTGTCAACACAATGTCTATATTGTCCGTCCCTATCCCTGTTGACAAAACTGTAAAATCTTTGCCCATAAAGGCCCCCGTCTTAAATACAAACTCCCTATTTTGTCCTTGATACTTTACATTGTCGAAAAATGAAGAGACCGTATCCACCCTCGATGGATCACCCACTAGAATCACCGTCTGAGCCAACTCGTGAGGCTTCATGTGCAAATGAAAAATGCTACCATCTGCGTTTATTATTAATTCAGAATCTTTAATCATACCATTAATAAATTTGTTATACCGCAAAGGTAGTCCGATAAATAAGATGAATAAACTTTTTATCATGGAGTTTTTTAACAAAATAATGTAGATTTCAACGCACATCTGACGAACTCGCATCTTATCAACAATAATTGTAGAATTCTTTATTATTATCCGAAGGTCTTTAACTAGTGTCTGTCCATAATGTCAGGAGTCTGAACTAGAATGTTCAAGATCAAGGCTTGCCGTTCTGTATACTGGGAGTTTGTGAATTAGGAGTTTACTTGTGTAAATGACTAATTCGCAAAGTGAGCATAACGCAAATATTGGACTTTATAGACAGACTCTAACTACATGCGATTTTCATAGTCCTATCTCACTATTTACCTTTTAACCCATTATATTCGACATAGAGCCAATTTTTTAGTCAAAGACGGAGCATCCGAGTGGTGTTGAGTTTCGACCTTTATCAAATACAGTATATGCATTAGCTCACCTGCTGCATGCTCCAGTCTCTTAAATACAAGCACTTCGCTGGCTTTTGTTTTGCTCGCCGTAGCGGTGCTACGCTTCGTTCACCACCTTATTTTATCGAGCTTGATGCACTCGCTACAGCGTTCCAATGCATGGGGTTAAACCTCGACCTCTCTATTTTCTTTATTGCTGATGTTACACGCTTCAAGCAAACCCTGAATATACGAACCTCTACGAAAATCGGGGACATGATGCCGCCTCGCTTTAGCAGAATCGACAAACTGGCGATACAAGGAATCCACAGACTCGCAATATACTTGCTCCCAAATTGCCTCGTCAATATTGTTAGTGCCAACGCAAAGCTCTAAGCAGGCTCCGTCAAAATAAGTATCAAAACCTATGCGCAATGCTCCTTTTGTTCCCGACAGTCGGATATTAATAGCATTTATATTACCAGTTGCCCATCGGGAGATACTGATATTTCCCACCGTTCCATTGTTCGTTGTTGCCATTATCAAGGAGCTATCGTTGGCATCAAGCTTGTATTCGCCTATCTTATCGCCATCTGCCTTATGATATACGGGGAGCTTGCAATAGACTTGAGTTATGTCGCCCGTCAGCATACTTACCGTGTCAAGTATATGACAACCCACATCATGCAAAGCCCCGAAGCCACCATGCTCCTTAGACAGTCGCCATAGCCACTTGCTGTCTGTTCGCCAGTCGCCTCGTTTCTGAGATACAAGCCAACTCTGCAAAAAGTTTGCTTCAAAATAACGCAGTTCCCCTATTACACCATTGTCTATTAAAGTCTTTGCTTTCGCTATTACTGGTTGCTGGCGCAGACTGAAATTTACCATGTTTACTGCTCCGCTCTTGTTGGCTACCTCTTCCATCTCCTGAGTATCAGCATATGTCAGAGCCAGAGGCTTCTCGCACAAAACGTTAATGCCTGCTCGCAATGCGACAATTGCCTGTTCCTTGTGAAAGGTGTCGGGCGACACGATGGCAACAGCCGTGCACCCTGACTCATGAATCATTTGCTCGTAGTCAAAATATGGACGAGCTCCCGCCCTAGAGGCGAAATCTTCTGTACGCTCACGGTTTTGTCCGCCAAGAATGCCAACAATTTCGACATCTGGCATATCAAGATAATTATCAAGGTGAACATTTGCAAAATGTCCTGTCCCTACAATTGCTAATTTTAATTTTTCCATCGACTAAAACTTTTTCATTCTGTCCATATCTCGTTTGGCATCTTTTGTTTTGAGACTCTCCCGTTTGTCGTGCAACTTCTTGCCTTTTGCTAATGCTACTTCCAGCTTTGCTAGGCCCCTATCGTTCAAAAATAATTTTAGAGGGACAATAGTCAAGCCTCCTTCCTTTATCTTCTTTGTCAGTTTGTCAAGTTCTTTTTTTGTAAGTAACAGCTTCCGGTCGCGACGAGGCAGATGATTATAACAACTTCCAAATTTATATTCGCCAACGTACATCCCTCTGACATACAGCTCGCCCGACAAAAACAGACAGTACGCTTCTACTAAGCTAGCTTTACTGTTCCTTATTGATTTTATTTCTGTCCCATAAAGTTGCAAACCTGCAACATACCTATCGAGCACCTCGTATTCGAAGAATGCCTTTTTGTTCTTTACGTTTATTTTTGTTTGTTGCTTCATGTGTTTAAAATTATGCTATAAAGCAATAAGCTGCAGGCTGTAAGCTATAGGCTTTTGCTGGGTTAATCATTCGCCTGTATGTCGAAAAGCTTAAAACCTACTGCCATGGCTGTTTCATGTGTTTATAATATTATTCATCTCCCTTCAACCCAGAGTCTGCATTATCTCACCTGCTGCGTGCTCCGATTCATAATCTGGATTCAATTCAGTCACAATTCTTATGTAAAATCGAAGCTCTAGTACTTTGTCTTATAAAATTGTCATCCCAAAAGCTTCAACAAAGTTGCGAATGAAAAAGTAGACAAGCAAATATACTAATAGAATGATGACTCCTGTCACAAAGTTAAACCCATTTCTACGTCGACCTTCAATTTCCAATTGAGTGTTTAAACCGATGATGTAGACTACAAAGGTATATAGCATCAACACCTTAATATATATGAATTTAGGGAAAATATAAATTGCTAGCGAAGCTGTAACTGTTGGCACTAATGCAATCGTTAGAATATCGAAAATTGCGAGCCGATAATCATTTCCTGAGAAATTCTTTGCAAGCTGTGTTATAAGTCTCTTACTCACAAAAAATACTATAAGGTGAAGAGCGAGCTCGCCAATGGCAAATAAAAGCGCATTGCTATTTCTTTCAATAGTTTTCCCTACGAACGCCCCCAGCGTAACCAAAGCCATTAGCCACCAAAGCAGCTTGACGAGATTTTGGTGCATCTTCTTATCATAAACATCATCCCAAAATTTCACAGGATTAATAATTACCAGAAGTGTCTTGACTAACTTTGATTTTCCCTTCTTTTCCTCACTCATGAGCTAATATTTCCTCAATAGAAATTACTTTATATGAACCCAAATTATTCTATAGTATAATAATAAATTAAGAGAGTCTTGCCAGCTCGGTCTCTATATTTGTTTTGATTCTTGAGCTTACATCTGCAATGTCGCCTTTCTTAAATCTTTCGCCTAACAAGCTCTCATACAACTCAATATACCGTTCAGATATGCCATTTACAACTTCGGCTGTCATTGTCGGCACTTGCTGTCCAGCTTCCCCTTGGAATCCATTTTCCATCAACCACTCTCGCACAAATTCTTTTGATAACTGACGTTGACGCTTGTCGGCATCATAAAGTTCTTTGTATGTATCAGCATAGAAGTACCTTGATGAATCGGGGGTATGTATTTCATCTATCAAATAAATCTCTCCAGCTTTCTTACCAAATTCATATTTTGTATCAACTAGTATGAGTCCAGCTTTATGGGCCATCTCCGTCCCTCTTTGAAACAATGCAAGAGCATATTTTTCTAGCTGGACATAGTCGTTTTCAGACACCAAGCCTTGTTTGATTATTTCATCTCGGCTAATGTCCTCGTCATGACCTTCGTCAGCCTTGGTGGTAGGGGTAAGTATTGGCTTTGCCAATTTACAATTTTCTCTCATCCCTTCGGCAAGAGGGACTCCACAAATCTCTCTCTTACCATTAGAGTACTCTCGCCATGCATGTCCTGATAAATAGCCTCGCACTATCATCTCTACTTTGAAAGGCTCGCAAAGATGACCTATTGTAACATTTGGGTCGGGTACTGATATCTTCCAATTTGGCACAATGTCTTCTGTAGAATCTAGAAACTTCTCCGCTATCTGATTAAGAACCTGACCTTTGTATGGTATTCCTTCTGGTAAAACTACATCAAATGCTGAAATACGGTCGGATACAAGCATCACCATATATTCATTTTTGATGTTATAGACATCTCTCACTTTACCCTTGTAAAAAGAGGTCTGTCCGACAAAGTTGTAATTTGTTTCTTTTATTGCTTCCATTCGATTATTGTTTTTATTAGCTGACATACAGTGCATTAACACCGTGACAAATTGCCAAATCTATTTGTTTATATTCTGCCCCTTTATATTACTTAACCACACACCAAAGCGCCCACTGCGTCTTGGGTAATGTCGTTTTTCTCATTTTTTTATCCATTCTCCTTACCTAGAAGCTCCTTGTCATTTTGGTTTGCCCTTTGCATATCTCAAAGTGCAAATCAATCCATCTTTTCATAGGCTTCCACAATTTTCTGCACTAAGCCATGTCTGACTATATCGCTTTTATCAAATCTAACCACGCCTATCTCCTCTACATCTTCTAGAACTTTAATTGAGTGCAATAGTCCACTCTCTGTTTTCTTTGGTAAATCTATTTGTGTGTCGTCGCCTGTGATAATATATTGGCTAGACTGCCCCATCCTAGTCAGAAACATTTTCATCTGATTTTTTGTTGTGTTCTGTGCCTCATCAAGTATCACATAAGAGTTTGTCAATGTCCGACCTCGCATAAAAGCTAGAGGAGCAATCTCGACAACTCCGTCTGCTATAAAATCTTCTAGCCTTCTTGCAGGTATCATGTCCAATAAAGCATCGTACAAGGGGCGCAGGTAGGGGTCAATCTTTTCTTTCATGTCGCCTGGGAGAAAACCTAGGCTCTCGCCTGCTTCTACTGCTGGTCGGCTTAGTATTATTTTCTTCACTCTGCGCTCCTTAAGGGCTGCAACGGCTAATGCTATAGCTGTATAAGTTTTGCCCGAGCCTGCAGGACCTATTGCAAACACCAAGTCTAGTTCGTTTACTTTATCTACCAAGACTTGCTGATTTTTTGTTTTCGCTCTTATAGGCTTTCCATTATTGCCATGTAATATTACTCCTTGAACGTTTGGAATAGTATGTATTTCTTCCTTGTCTATTAATGACACGACAATCTCCTCTGTCAAGAAGTTGTGTTTTACATAATAATTTATGATGTTTTGAAAGGCATCCCCAAACTTATTAAGTTGCTCTATTTCTCCATATACTTTTACAAGGCTCCCTCTGTCAACAATCTTTATATTTGGGAATTTAGAACGGAGGATGTCTATGTTTTTGTTGTGAGCTCCGTATAAACCTATATAATCAACGCCCGATATATCAATCTCTCTTTCTATCATCCTTTTTTTCACATCATAATGGTAGAACGTCGCTCATTGCTTGTCACACAAGCCTCTAGGACTTCGATTACAGTTAGCACCTCATCATATTTAACGGGAAAAGCTATGCTCTCTTTTAGGTTTCTAGCTATTGCGTCAAAAAACTCCATCATGCATCCGTGTCTTGTAGCAATGTTTTTAGTTGTTACTGTTCCATCGGGTTGCCCCATATACAGAACTCCCTCATCTTCTACTGGCTCAATCCCAAAGCCTGGCTCATTAGGGTGCATATTTCTTTTCAATTGTTCTTCCTGAACGTCATCCCCTCGTTTTCTGAATGCTCCTTTATCGCCAAAAATAGCAAATTTATCTCCCTGCGAAGCAGCTAAATATGAAGATCTTAGACTCACTTGGAGGTGTGGGTAACGAAGTTTAATGTCGAAAAAATCATTAACTTCTGCTCCTTCTCTTACTTTTCTAATGAATGCTGTAACTGTGGCTGGTCGCCCCCACAGGCTGACAACTTGGTCTATAAGATGAGATCCCAAGTTATATAATGCGCCCGAATATGGAGATGTGGTCTTTTCTTTCCACGACTTGTTAACAGTAGGTCGATAGCGGTCAAAATGGGCTTCGTATTCAACCAAATTACCCAAGACCCCTGAGTTCAACACTTCCTTTACAGTTAGAAAATCACTTGCCCAGCGTCTATTCTGGTATACAAATATTTGTTTATATTCCCGTTTTGCAAGTGTTATCAGCTCTTCGGCCTGCGATAATCTTTGAGTAAATGGTTTCTCGACAACAACATGCTTTCCAGCCTTTATTGCATCCCTACACATGCTAAAATGCATGTCATCGGGTGTGTTCACAACAATCAAATCTATATTCGGATTAGCTAAGATTTCGTCGTATGTTCTTGCTATTACTGCGTTTGGATATTTCTTGGCACTTAGACTTTTTGTGCGTTCAAGAATCGTATCTAGCGAAAAATGCTCCGAGGTCTCGTAAAAAGGGCATTGAAACAACTGTCCTGACATTCCATAAGAGGCTACTGCCACCCTTATTTTTCCTTCATCATTCATATATATATCCTTAACTATTTTATATAGTAAATATTGAGAAGTGCACTCCTCCATATCTGCGCATTTGTTCAAAATGTCCGACATTTGAATATTCCTTACCTCGTGGATGTTCAAGTATAAATATGCCGTCTTCATTGAGTAAATCGCTCCTCATAACCACATCAATAATATCATCAAAATTTTTGATGTTATAAGGAGGGTCTGCAAATATAACGTCGTACTTAGAGTTGCATTTTGCCAAATATTTAAAAACATCGGCTCTTACGATCTGCAACTCTTCTGATATTCCTAATTCTGTTGCGACTTTCTTTATTCCCCCGACATGCTTATTATCTGACTCTACCGCAACGACGTTAGCAACACCTCGCGATATAAACTCAAAGCTAATCGCACCAGTACCTGCAAATAGATCCAACACTGAAACATTATTAAAGCAACATCTATTCGTAAGAATATTGAAAAGTCCCTCTCTAGCATGATCCGTTGTAGGTCTAGCTTTGAAATACTTATCGGGACTGAAATATCTTCCTTTATATTGACCTGCTATGATTCGCATTGACAAAGCTTGAGCAGGTCATAATATTCTGTCCAACAGCCGTTTTTATCATTCACAGCCCAAGGAACTTCGTTCTCACAAACAACAATTTCGACATCCTTCAAGTTTCTTTTCATAAATCTTATAAATGAAGAGTTAAGCAGTCCTGAAAAGTTTAGGCTTATCTCATTGGGAGGTGTGGGCAAGCTACGAATTACTTTTAGCAAATAATACAGAACATCTTCTTTCGAAACAATATCTACAGAAATGTAATTCAACAGTTCTGTATTCCTATTCATTGCACAGACATATAAATGATTTGCTGACAAATGGCAAGAAACCACTGTTTTTCTTTTTGTTGTTTCTGTCCTGTCTGTCAATAAAGACATGTTATGACTATGCCTAATATCCTTGCAGTTAAAATATTGTGCAAGTAAACCATCTGTCCACGTAAAATCCTCAAATACTGCATATAAAGAGCTTTCTTTAATCTTTGAATATCTAAGCTTGCTGTCGCTGGATGAAGTTGGAACCAGATACTTATCTAGCATAGTCTCTGAAAAGGATATTTCTGGCACAAATGCTAGTAGCTTACTGTCTATTATTACGTCTATACGATTATATTCTAGTTCTGTCAACCATTTATTGCTGATAAGTATGTTTTCTATTTTATACTCTAACAATCCCTGATTGTGCATAAAAATAGGCTCGTGTAAAAAAGCTAGTATTTCTTTAGTTCCTGGCTTACAAGCTGTAAAAGAGCATCCATCCGCACTGATGCAGATGGATGCTCTTTTTAAATCCTGTCCAAGCTCTAAGAAATTGTCAGTCTTGTATGAAATTCTGTTATTCACCTATATACTTAATATATCAATTTTCCCAACTTCCTGCGTTATTGTTTATTTCGTCAACCGAGCCAACAAAGAGTCCTGGATATTTTTTATTTACCCTCATTTCTTCATTAGTGTTTATAATCAGCTGCTCGTAACGATCCTCTAAACCTGTCAGCATAGTATTATTGTGAACCCTTGCTTCAAAAACAGGGATATCTTGAAATGCGGCGGACTTCAACACGCTGTCTCTCAGCATAAACTCTTTATCAGTAAAAGGAACATATCTAAGTTGTTTTGCGTCGAAGCCTTTTTCAAAGATTTCTTCTTTTACAGAGACTTTAAATTCTTCACGAATTATTATGCCCTCTTTCACTGCTTTCTCTTCGGTGATGCCTTTTTCAATCATCTCGTCGGTAAGTTCCCCTATACTTCTTACTCGTGTTAGAGAGTCATGCTCGACAAAATTTATTAACGAGTCGAACGAAGATGTATACTTCCCATATGCATCTTTATACGCAACTTCTGCCTTTTTAATCTCATTCAATCGCTCAACTGTAGCGTCATAGCGCTCGCCGTGTAGCTTTAGATAGTCGATTGGGTCTTGAATACTCTTATAAATCATATACCCGAAAAAACTGGCAACTCCTAAAAATACTAATACTAATACTGTTCTCATCTTTATGTTATTTAATGTTTTATCTCTTCAGATCTAAATTAAGAAAACATGTCCGCTTTGCATCTGCAAGTTTAGCAAAAAAAAAAGACATAACAAACCAGTTAATCATTTTTTTGTTCTTTCCCTATGCTAATACTTTCATTTACAGGATTAAATAATAGCCTCAACCCTCTATTGTTCATACGATAAGATCACTTCCACTCGACAATATCTCCTCTCTCGCCACGAAGCATTTTCCCTGGCACAGCTGCTTTTATCTCTTCTGCCAGAATCTGCGACAATCTACTTCTTGCATAGTGTCGTGAATAGACCATGCTCACTTCTCTAAGGGGAACCATATCTTCTATCCTCTGGACATTTTCGAATCTCTCTTCTGTCATATCGATAGTAGATAGTTCTGGTATCACCGTAATCCCTCCGTCTTTGTCTATTATATTGAATATTGTTTCAAGGGAGCCTGCTTCGAAAGAGAATTTGTGATTCTTCTTCGCTTTCTTCAATGAAGAACACAAGTTTAGTATCTGATGTCTAAAACAGTGACTATCATTGAGCAATAGTAAATCTTGTTTTTGTAATTCTTTGACACTGATATTTTTTTTGTCTTGGACTGGATTCCCTTCATTCGAATAGACTAGCATTTCCTCATAAAATAAAGGAGACTCTATCAATTTGTGGTCGCCTATGGGCGTAACCAAAACACCAACATCAATTAAATCTCTATTAAGTTTATCTATTATACTCTCAGTGGTAATTTCCTCTATTCTTAAGAAGACGTCTGGATATTTCTCTTTGAATTTGCCAATAAACAATGGCAATAGATAAGGTGCAATTGTTGGGATAATTCCTATTCTCAGCTCCCCTACAACATCGTCTTTATAATCGTCTATTATCATCGTCATCTTTTTATTCTCTCTGAGTATTATTCTCGCCTGATCGATGATTCCTTTGCCAATATCTGTAGGTATTAGAGGATTTCTGCTTCTATCAAAAATAACGACATCCAAATCCTCCTCCAATTTTTTAATCTGCATGCTGAGTGTAGGTTGAGTTATATTGCATGTCTCTGCCGCATTGCCAAAATGCCGACAAGTATCTACTGCTACTATGTATTCTAATTGTGTAATTGTTACCATAATTCTCCCTACTTTTGTCATTCTGTATTAATTCTCAAACAAGCCTAAATAAAATTCTATTATAAAAACGTAATCATATTACTCAAGACATACACTGACACTCCATAATTAGCTGTTCAAGCCCAACAAAACAAGCTTTTAGCGAAGAAGACAAAAGCCTACAAAGCCTTTATTTCGAATGGACAAGACTGTGTAATAGGTGCTTTAATCCGCATTTTAGATGCTATACTTGCTTATATATTTCGAGAATAAAGGTAGTATAATAAATTGTTTAAAACATAATCTCCAATAAAAATTAACTTTCTAAATCTTACACGTCAAAAAAATCAACATAAAACACACAAGACAACACGCTAGCAATAAAGGCCTTACAAGACAAAGTAAAAAAAACACATCAATTAATTATGCTTTAATTTTATATCACTAAAACTTTTTGCTATTTTTGGATATTATAATTTCAAAAACAGAATACGTAACCTTTTAAACCGAAGTGATCATGAAAGTGTACAAGCCCAACGAAATCAGAAACATAGCAGTAATAGGAAGTTCTGGAAGTGGAAAAACATCCCTCACCGAAGCAATGCTTTATAAGTATGGAGTCATTAGCAAGAAAGGAACTGTAAGCAATAACAATACCATATCGGATTTCCATCCTATTGAGCATTCGTTTGGAAAATCGGTTTTCCCATCGCTCATGTGTACCGAAATAGATGACTGCAAAATAAACTTCATAGACACACCAGGAATGGGAGACTTTGTAGGCGGTGTAGCCTCTGCCCTCAGTGTAGTATCGACAGGTCTGATGGTCATCAACGCGGCTCATGGTGTTGAAGCAGGAACCGAGGTTGCATACAGAATGGCAAATACAAATAGAACGCCTCTCATTTTCGCTTTTAATTTCATCGACCACACAGACGCAAACTATGACAAGTGTCTCGACGAGGTAAGAGAGCTAGTAGGAAGAGGCAAGCCCATCGTCATCCAATTTCCTGTCAGCACAGGCCCAGAAAGCAATGCTATTATAGATGTACTAAAAATGACAATGTGCAAATATACAAATGGGAAAAGAGAGATGGTCGATATTCCAGAGGAATTTAAAGCTAGAGCAACAGAACTTCACAATGCCCTCGTGGAAAAGGCTGCGGAAAACGACGAAGAACTTATGGAAAAGTTTTTCGACAAAGGCGAACTCTCCGAAGACGAACTTCGTCAAGGCATAAAACTAGGAATGGCGGACAACTCCCTATACCCTATTTTCTGTTGTAGCGCCGAAAAAGAAATGGGCGTATATAGAATTATGGAATTTATTAAAGGTACTGTCCCCTCGCCCGTAGACGTAAAACCAAAGGTAGACCTGAATGGAGGAAACCCAAAGAGGGATGCTGATGCACCAGCGTCTATATTTATTTATAAAGTCGACATTGAGCCACACGTTGGAGAAGTTACTTACTTTAAAGTAATAAGCGGAACGGTAAAAGAAGGCTTAGACTTAATAAATACAAACAATGGCACAAAGGAAAGACTCTCTCAAATATTTACCGTAGAAGGAAAAAATAGAACAAAAGCATCTGAGCTACAAGCTGGAGATTTAGGAGCAACAGTAAAGCTTAAGAACTCAAGAGTAAACCATACTCTATGCGAAAAAGGCGTGAGTTATAAGTTTGAAGCTATCAAGTTTCCTAGTCCTCTTTACACCGTTGCAATAAAAGCTGAAAATGAAGCTGAAGACGAAAAAATGGGCGAATGTCTGACTAAGCTATCCAACGAAGATCCAACATTCATAATAGAACACTCTAAAGAGCTGAGACAGATACTAGTACACTGCCGCGGCGAACACCACTTGAACATTCTAAACTGGTATTTTGACAAGGTGTTTAACATGAAAGTATCTTTGTCTACACCTAGAATTGCATACCGAGAAACCATTACTAAGATTGCCCAAGCCGACTACAGACACAAGAAGCAGTCAGGAGGAGCTGGACAGTTTGGGGAGGTGCATATGGTAATAGAACCTTACGAAGACGGAATGCCAGCTCCTGTGTCGTTCAACATAAACGGCAAAGAAACAAAAGTGTCAGTGAGAAATACCGAAGAGCATTCTCTTCCTTGGGGAGGGAAACTGGTTTTTTGCAATTGTATTGTCGGGGGAGCAATTGACGCAAGGTTCCTGCCTGCCATACTCAAAGGAATCATGGAAAAGATGGAAGAAGGTCCGCTCACAGGCTCTTATGCTCGCGACATTAGGGTGTGTGTGTACGACGGTAAAATGCATCAAGTCGATTCAAACGAACTTTCTTTTAAACTTGCTGGCCGCAATGCATTTAGCACCGCTTTCAAAAACGCTGGACCTAGAATATTAGAGCCAATATATGATATAAGTGTCCGTGTTCCTTCCGACAAAATTGGCGACGTCATGAGCGACCTCCAAACTCGTCGTGCCATTATTATGGGAATGGACAGCGAATATGGATATGAAAAAATAGATGCAAAAATACCTTTAAAGGAAATTGCTAAGTATTCTACTGCCCTTAGCTCTCTCAGCCAAGGACGAGGAGTCTTCTATATTAAGTTCTCCAATTACGAAAAAGTACCTTCTGACATCCAAGATGAGCTAATTGCTGATTACGAGAAGGAAGAATCTGAAGCATAGGCAATGTTTGTATTATAAAGAGGTGGAGTTTTATTATCTGCCTCTTTTTTTATCGCCTCATACTATCGCTATTGAACAATTTTGTATAACTTCGCTACTTTAAGAACAAAAAACAACAAATATGAATTACAAACTTTTTTATCTGATTGTTGCCACTTTTACAACGACATTATTCACTAATGCCCAAGAGGTTAAGCTCGACCCTGCCATAAGACATGGTGTTTTAGATAATGGTATGACTTATTACATTAGGCACAACGAAGAGCCCAAAGAGAGAGTCAGCTTTTACATGGCCCAGAAAGTAGGGGCAATAGTCGAAGACGACAGCCAAGACGGCCTTGCACACTTCCTTGAGCACATGGCTTTCAACGGTACTAAAAACTTTGACGACCAGAAATTTTTATCAATCCTTGAGAAATACGGAATGGAATTTGGTCGAGATATAAATGCTTACACAGCATTCGACCAAACCGTCTACAACCTCAGCAATGCCAACTCTAAAGACCAAAACCTCGTTGACACGTGTTTGCTAGTGCTACACGACTGGTCAAATTACATCTCTCTTAATAACAACGAAATCGACAAAGAAAGAGGCGTAATAGTAGAAGAATGGAGAACTAGAAACGATGCAAGCAGACGCATTTTCAAACAAAGCTTGCCCTTCTTCTTTGAAAATTCAAAATATGCAGAAAGAGACATAATGGGAGACACAGCCCTAATTAAAAATTTTGATTATCAGACTCTTAAAGACTACTACCTTAAATGGTACAGACCCGACCTGCAAGCTGTGATTATAATCGGAGATGTTGACGTAGACCAAATGGAAGCAAAGGTGAAAAAACTTATGGGAGGAATACCAAAATCAATAAACCCCGAAAAACGAGTCTATAGCGAAGTTCCTGACTACGAGAAAAAGTATGCTGCCTTTTCAGACAAAGAATTGTCGAATACCTCCATCATATATATGTGGAAACACGACGAATACCCTAGAAACAAACGCAACACCGAAGCCTACTTTAAATTCAGTATCTCCAATAGACTGATAACAAGCATGCTCGGCGCAAGGGTGAAAGAATATATAAACTCCACCGAGAAACCTTCATACACAGGTGCTGGATTATACTACTCTCCATATATACCTGCTTTGTACGACTATGCAATGTTCCAGATTGCCCTTCAGCCCGACAAGGTATCACAAGGAATTAACGATGCACTGTTCCAACTGATGAGAGCTAAAAATCAAGGCTTTTTGCAATCGGAACTTGACCGAGCAAAGACTAAAATCCTCACTTTTTACGAAAGTGCCGTAAAAAGTAAAGATAGAACAAATAACGACTCTTATGCTAGAGAATATATTACACACTTCATTGATAACGAGCCCTGTCCAGGCATTGAGAAAGAATTAGAGTTTGCAAAAAAAGCTCTATCAGAAATAAAGCTTGATGATGTAAACAAGAAACTCAGAAATTGGATAAGCGACAAAAACTTCACTGTTTCGTACGAAGGAGCCGACAAAAGCAAAGCTCCTTCAGAAAGCGAGATATGGACTACATTCAGTAAACTAGACAATGCTAAGCTTACCCCATACACCGAAGAGAGCGTTGCCGTAGAGCTACTTGACGCTTCCAAAATAAAAACTGGAACGATAGTTTCTGAAAGTAATATTCAGAATAGTACTGGTGGTAAGATATTCACTCTCTCAAACGGTATAAAAGTTTATTTCAAGCACACCGACTACAACAAGGATCAAGTAAACTTATCGGCCTATAGCAAAGGAGGAACTTCTTTATACGATACAAAGGATCTACCAACAATTGCACTCGGCACAGGATTTATTGGAAGTTTTGGAATCGGCGATTTCGATGCTACACAACTGGGAAAAATGCTCACAGGGAAAATCGCCAGCTCCAGTGCTTCTGTCGGTGAACTATACGAAAATGTGTCAGGTTCATGTTCGCCAAAGGACTTCGAAACAATGATGCAACTCGTCTACTTGAGATTTATGAACCCTCGTTTCGATGAAAAAGCATTCAACTCAGGGCTGACCAGAACAATAGAGTACTTGAAGCAACAGAGCAATAATCCTAGAAAAACTCTTCAAGACTCTCTATCTGCATATGCCAGCAACCACAGTCCCAGGCTATTATTCCAAAAGCCTGAAACATATGAAAAAATAAAATTCGAGAACATTGAGAAGTTTTACAAAGAACGATTTGCCGATGCCGACGACTTTACTTTTATAATATTGGGAAATATCGACGAAGGTGAAGTCAAAACAATGATAAGCAAGTATATTGCTTCGCTCCCCACTCTTCCATCCTCTGAGAAGTACATAGACCACAAAGGAGGCATCGCCGATGGTTTGACAGATGTTACAATCCCCATTAAGATGGAAGTAGGAAAATCTACACCTATTCTGCTATATCAAAAACACACAGAATATAGTATAGAAAAGAGCTTAGCTTCTCAAATCATCAACTCGGTACTTGATTATAGGTACACCGAAACAATTCGCGAAGAGGAAGGTGCAGCTTATGGAATTTCTGTCAGTGCCTCGGTATCAAAAGAGCCTGAAGGCAAATTCAACCTAATGGTTTATTTTGACACCGATCAAAACAGAGTTGAGGACATTAAAAAGATTGTGAAAAATGAAATTGCCAATCTAATAAAAAATGGTCCATCGCAAGAAAATCTAGACAAAGCAATAAAGCAGATGAAAATGAACCGAGATGAACAAAAAACCAACAATGGATACTGGATGGCATCCCTTATGTCGTTTGCTAAATATGGGGTAGACATAAACGACCCTGCAAAATTTGATGATATCCTAAGCAATATGACCGTCAGTAAAGTTCAGGAATATGCTAAAGAGTTAATTACTACCGCAAATGAGCTTGATATCACTTTTATGCCTCAGCAATAATAAACTTTAGGAGTTGCATAGTATTAACTAGTATATGTCCACAACATCGAAAGCTTGAACTACAGCGCTAAATATCAAGACCTTCCGTTCTGGATGCTGGACGTCTGTGAATTGGGAATTTACTTGTGTAAATGACTAATTTGCAAAGCGAGCATAACGCAGATATTGGACTTTATAGATGGGCTCTAACAAGGCTTGCCAATTGTTGGCAAGCCTTGTTAATATCCAGATTATGCATTAAAGGGCTGTAATGAATGCTGAAAGTTCAATAGAATAAAGTTTTTGTCGGCTGAGGCACAGCACCGCTATGGTGAAGCGAAGTGTTTATGTTGAAGAAATTTGGGCATGTAATAGGTAAGCTAATACACATATTATGGATTAATATTATAGAACATGCTCTTCTGTTTCCTGTTCTGCCTAAAATTCTTTTGCTCTGCCGTGCAAAACAGAGCTTACACCAGCTCCGCCACAACAAAGGTGCTACCTGTTGCCAGCACTAAATCTGAAGACAAAGCTCCCTTTTTAGCTCTAGCAAGCCCCTCCTCCACACTGTCGAAACTCTCTCCCGACAGTCCATGCTTTGTCGCTATACCCAACAACTCAGAAGGCGATAAACTTCGCTTATTATCATTCCCTGCTGGCACAAAATAATAACTTGCCGACTTTGGTAAAAGAGACAACACTCCGTCTATATCCTTATCTGCAACAGCTCCAAACACAACATGCAATTTAGCATAGCTCACTTGTGCAAGTTGCTTAATCAGAACCTCTATCCCATCCTCGTTATGAGCCGTATCTAATACTACTAGTGGATTGTGCTCCACAACTTGCCATCTACCTCGCAAACCTGTTGAACTACAAACCGAGGAAAGCCCTTGTTTTATAGAACTCAAATTTATATTCAAGTCACAATCAGAATTCAAAACCTTTATTGCCGCCAAGACAGTACGGAGATTCTCGATTTGGCACAAGTTTGCCAAATCAGTATAAACTTCATAAGTAACAGAAGCCATCAAATCATTTATATACAAGCGTCTTTTGTCATACTCTGCACTCAATCCTTTATCCTCAAGCTCATACATCTGCTCGGAAAAATACAATCTAGCACCCTTGCTTTCTGCCTTAATTCTAAATATTTCTGCAAGCTCTTTCTGATACCTTCCAACAACAACAGGAATCAGAGGCTTGATGATACCAGCCTTTGCTCGTGCTATACTGATCAAGCTAGTGCCCAAAATATGAGTATGATCCATACCAATGTTAGTGATTATCGAAATCATCGGATTTATTATGTTGGTAGAGTCAAATTCTCCTCCCAATCCAGTTTCGATAACTGCTACGTCCACCTTCTTATATTTAAAGTAAACCAAAGACATCAAAAAGGTAATTTCGAAAAAAGACGGTGAAAAATCAATCTTACCATCTTTGAACAAGCTCTTTAGCCCGTCAACAAAACTTATGACAAAATCATTCTCCACACAAACTCCATTTACTCTTATTCTTTCAGAATAGTCTCTTAGGTGTGGAGATGTATATAAACCTACATTCAAGCCTTGCGCCTGCAACACAGATGCAACGGCATGCGACACCGAGCCCTTGCCATTCGTCCCTGCCACATGAATAAGCTTCAATTCGTCATGTGGGTAATTGTAAAGTTGAGACAATCGGTGAGTGTTGTCCAGTCCAGACTTAAATGCCTCTTTGCCAACATTCTGATACATCGGCAAACGACTAAATAAAAAGGCAATAGCCTCCTTGTATTTTTCTGTGTCTATCATATCAATTAAGTATCACTAATGATGCTCCTCAAAGCACCAACTTTGCAGCCCCCCTCAAAACAGAGACTTCTCTAACTCTTGCCTTCTTATGCATATCTTCGCTATGCCTCTATAGCCAAAAGCTTTACTCTATACAAGCTCGACTGCTCGCCAAGTGTTTCGCTGAGCAATGTGGGTATCAAGCCTCAAATATAAGTTTATTTAGAACAAAAAAGAGCTATCAAGTATTATTTTTCATGACGTTCTCATTGTATAATGTTCTTTTTTTCGTACATTTGGCATCGTAATATGGATGATATTTTGTCAAAGATTATTGATGCCGTCTTAACTCCTGTCTATTTTGGCGTATCCTCTCTGGCGGTTCTATTCTTAAATTTATTATCTTTGTATGTTCTAAAGTAGAGAATAAATTATTTAAATATAAATGATGATGAGTAACGAAAAAAAATTTATTACCTGTGATGGGAATTATGCGGCAGCTCATATGAGCTACTTGTTTAGTGAAGTTGCCTGTATTTACCCTATTACGCCCTCATCCACAATGGCTGAGTATGTTGACGAGTGGGCCGCCAAAGGCAAAAAGAACATGTTCGGACAGCCCATAAAATTAACGGAAATGCAAAGTGAAGGCGGTGCAGCTGGTGCAGTTCATGGCGCACTACAATCAGGCGCACTAGCAACCACATATACTGCTTCGCAAGGCTTGTTACTAATGATACCCAACATGTACAAAATCGCGGGAGAGCTCCTACCTACGGTTTTTCACGTTAGTGCGAGAACTTTAGCAGGACATGCCCTTTCTATTTTTGGAGACCATAGCGACGTATACTCAGCTCGCCAGACTGGCTTTGCAATGCTAGCAGCAGGTTCGGTTCAAGAAGAAATGGACCTTGCCGCCGTGGCTCATCTTTCAACATTGACAAGTCGGATTCCTTTTTTGGCATTCTTCGATGGCTTTAGAACTTCCCATGAAATTCAAAAAATAGAAGTGCCAAACGAAGAGGCATTGCTGAAACTCGTTGATCACAAAGCCATTCAAGCATTTAGAGACAAAGCATTAAACCCAGAAAACCCTGTTACTAGAGGAACAGCGCAAAATCCTGATATTTTCTTCCAAGCTAAAGAGGCTGCAAATAAATTCTATGATGCAACTCCAGACATTGTTGAAAAATACATGGACGAGATTAGCAAAATTACAGGTCGACACTACAAGCCTTTTACATATTATGGCGCCACAGATGCTGAAAACATCATTATTGCAATGGGCTCTGTAACAGAAACAATCAAACAAACAATCGACCACCTAATTGCTCAAGGCAAGAAAATCGGGCTACTCTCTGTTCATCTATACAGACCTTTCTCAGCAAAGCACTTTATGGCAGTTCTCCCAAAAAACACCAAGAGGATTGCAGTCCTAGACCGCACTAAAGAACCTGGGGCTACAGGCGAACCCCTATATCTTGATGTAAAATCATTATTCTACGGAAAAAAAGATGCACCTATTATCGTTGGAGGTAGGTACGGACTAAGTTCAAAGGACACGACTCCATCGCAAATAATTTCAGTGTACGAAAACCTTGAGATGAACGAGCCGAAGAACGACTTTACTGTCGGTATTATCGACGATGTTACTTTCAAGTCACTTCCGCTAAAAGAAGAGATAAACATAGAACCTATAGGCACATATGCGGCTAAATTCTACGGACTTGGTTCTGACGGAACTGTTGGAGCAAATAAGAACTCAATTAAAATTATAGGAGAATCTACTGACAAATACTGTCAAGGATATTTCCAATATGACTCAAAGAAATCGGGCGGATTTACATGTTCTCACCTTCGTTTTGGCGATCAACCAATAAGATCGACGTATTTAGTAACAACGCCTGACTTTGTAGCATGTCACGTAAACGCATATTTAAATATGTATGACGTGCTAAAAGGACTAAAAAAAGGCGGTTCATTCTTGCTAAATACTATTTGGGACAAGGATGCAACGAAGAAAAACCTCCCCGACAACATCAAGAAGTACCTGGCCGACAATGATATCAAACTGTATATCATCAACGCCACACACCTAGCTCAGGAAATAGGGCTAAGGGGCAGAACCAATACCATAATGCAGTCAGCATTCTTCAAAATTACAGGCGTAATACCTTTCGACCTTGCAGAAAAAGAAATGAAAAATGCAATTGTTAAGTCGTATGGTAAAAAAGGAGAGAATGTCGTTAACATGAACTATAAAGCTGTTGACGCAGGAGCTAAGAATTTCCACGAAATTGATGTTTCCCCAGAATGGAAAAATATAACCGTTCAAGAAAAGCAAGTTGATGAAAGTCGCCCTCAGTTTATACGCGAGGTAGTAGACATTATCAACGCACAGAAAGGAGACGACCTGCCCGTTAGCACATTCATTGGCAGAGAAGACGGAACCTTCCCTGCTGGTACCACCGAGTACGAAAAACGCGGCGTTGCCGTTGATATACCCGAATGGAAATCAGAAACTTGCATTCAGTGTAATCAATGTGCCTATGTGTGCCCTCATGCTTGTATTCGTCCTTTCCTTCTAGATAAGAATGAAAAATCAAATGCACCAACAAGCATGGAAACTATAGAGGCTAAACCTAGCAAGACATTCCCAGACCTACAATATCGAATTCAAGTGAGTCCTCTCGATTGTACTGGATGTGGGAACTGTGCCGAAGTTTGTCCTGCTAAAGGAAAAGCCCTATTCATGGAACACCTTGAGACCCAGCAAGTAGAGATTGCTCATTGGGATTATCTCGAAAACCAGGTTAAATACAAAGACAAACTGGTAGACACGAAATCTAATGTTAAAAACTCGCAGTTTGCTCAACCTCTGTTTGAATTTTCGGGAGCTTGTGCAGGATGTGGCGAAACTCCTTATGTTAAGCTTGTTACTCAGCTTTTTGGAGAGAGAATGATCGTTGCCAACGCAACAGGATGTTCTTCTATATACGGAGGCTCTGCTCCAGCAACACCTTACAGACCAAACAACGAGTCGGGGTGCGGACCAGCTTGGGGCAACTCTTTATTTGAAGATAATGCCGAATATGGTCTTGGCATTCTTGAGGGGGTAAACTCCCAAAGAAAGAGAATAGAGAAATTAATGACAGAAGCTATTCAAAGTGGAAATATTACAGATGCCGAGAAAAATGTTTTCTCTGAATGGCTCTTGACAAAGGACAATAACGAAGAATCTGAAGTTGCCTCTAAAGCCGTAATTTCTGCCATAGGAGACAGCTCTGCCGATTATTCAAAACAGATAATGTCGTTAAAACAATACCTAAGTAAAAAATCAGTATGGATTTTTGGTGGCGACGGATGGGCTTACGACATTGGCTATGGAGGTCTTGACCACGTATTGGCAAGTGGCGAGAATGTAAATGTTCTTGTCCTTGACACTGAAATATACTCAAACACAGGAGGTCAGGCTTCAAAGTCGACACCAGTGGCAGCCATTGCAAAATTTGCAGCCGCAGGTAAGCGCATTAGAAAAAAAGATCTAGGAGCTATTTCTATGACTTATGGATATATTTATGTTGCACAAATTGCAATGGGAGCTAACCAAGCGCAAACGTTGAAAGCCATACGCGAAGCAGAAGCATTCGATGGACCATCTGTAATAATTGCATATTCTCCTTGTATCAGCCACGGTATCAATATGGCTAAGGCTCAAGAGCAACAGCAAAATGCAGTAGAAGCAGGATATTGGCAGTTGTACCGATACAACCCAGCCCTTGAGGAAGAAGGCAAGAACCCATTCTCGTTAGACTCCAAGGAGCCGAAGTGGGAGTTGTTTAAGGACTTCCTATTGAGGGAAGTGCGTTTTACTTCACTCAAAAAGCAATACCCAGACATCTACGAGGAGCTATACCAAAGATGCCAAGAAGATGCCCAGCGTAGATATAAATACTACCGTAGGCTTTCAAAGTATACTTTGGAAGAACCTGAAGATAAGCAGTAAACAAGTGGTCTGTTGTCTGTGAAACACCGCTGTCATTACTAAATATTATAGGGATATCCGTCAATGGGTATCCCTGTTTTTTTATAAGTACTAGATATTCATTAAAAAATCCCTCGGTAACTGGGCGGTTACCAAAGGGCAGTGTGTATATTTATGCGTATATAAAACGAGCGTGGGATCTACTCTAAAAGGAGATATATGTATGAAAAATCTATTCCATTTTTTTATGCTGTATGCTGTAAGCCAAAACAGCCACCACCTCCCCCTTCGAGTACTCCTCCTTTGCAGGAGGAGAGGTTTTAAATCCCCTGCTCGTGGAGGAGGAGTGCCGCAGGTGGGGTAATTTGTATATTTCATCACAGCATCATCGGCTGCTCGCTTAAAGTCTACTTCATTTTTTTAACATTAAACAATTAATCGGTAACTATTCAGCCGAAACTAATGCTGATTTTCAGTCCATTGCACGATGTTAATGGTAATAAGATAGCGAAAACGAATGTTTTCCGATAAATTCAATTACCCCATGTTTTGTAATGCGCTGAATACCAACACCAAACAGCTTGGCGATTCGTTGAATAGTGACATTAATCGCCTGAACTCTGCATTAGCATCACCACTACTTATAATTAATCACTCATCATCAGCGTTTGTTGTTACAAACTAGTAATCAGCATAATACCCAATTCATACAAAAAAAAAGAAAATTTCCCAATAAATAATGATTGCCCTGCTTCTTGTTTGCCAATAACTTTGCACTCTTTATTTCTAAAGAGTAAAATATGAGTATCAGGAGTGTGCTACATAGTAGCGCAGTAGTATTATTTATATCAATGTTTCTATTGTCAACGTCAGTTGCTATGGCCGAGGGCGTAGAACCCGATTCGGCAGATACTGCCAAACAGTGCAAACTGGCTATATCAGACGAAAGATACCATATCGGCGAAGTCGTGGTGGTCGGCGAGACAAAACCTATGCCGGTCGACAGCTCAATATACAAAGTCAAACTAATATCAGAAGAAAGAATAAAAGCATCCGGCTCGCAAAGCCTCGACGAGCTGTTAATGACCGAAGCAAACATCAGGATGTCAACGGATTTGGTGCTGGGAGCACAGATTGAAATGATGGGACTGGGCGCACAAAACGTAAAAGTGATGATTGACGGTGTGCCAATCATCGGAAGACTAGACGGCAACCTCGACCTAAACCAAGTGAGACTCGACGACATACAGCAAATCGAAATAATCGAAGGTCCAATGTCGGTAGTATATGGAAACAATGCAATAGCAGGAACGATCAACCTAATAACAAAAAGAAACCGCCATCACAGCCTCGAAACACAAGTACAGGCTTATGCCGAAAGTGTAGGCGAGTATTCGGCGGCAATAAGAGCTAACAAAAGACTGGGCGAAAAACACAATCTGGGTCTTAACTTCGGCGGTAAAATATTCGATGGTGTCGACTTCGACAAGTCTACTAGAGCTAAAGACTGGAAGCCGAAAAGGGAATATTATGCAGACCTCGTATATTCATACAAGGCAGACAGCTGGGATTTTGACTTTAGAAGTAGATATTATTCCGACAGATTAGACTATCTTGGCAATATAGTTCAGCAAGTTAAGACTTTCAATACACACTACTTTACTGACAGACTGAACTTTAGCGCAACAGTTAATAAGAAATGGAGCGACAGAAGTCAAATCAATATCGTCGGAGCATATAACTACTACGACCGTTATAATCAGGCATATACAAAAGATTTATCAGACTTGTCAATAGTATATTCTGATAAAGAAAAGTCGCAAACCATGAACATGCAGATGCTGAGAGCTATATATATGTACTCATTAATCCCCAACAAACTGTCATTTCAGACAGGTGCAGACCTCAATAACGAAACTATGTCGGGACCAAAAGTCAAAGACGAAAAACAAAACATGGGCGACTTTGCAGGGTTCTTCAATCTGAAATATCTCCCATCAAGCAATCTGTCGCTAATGCCGGGAATTAGATACGCCTACAACACCGGCTATACGACCCCACTGGTGTACTCACTAAACGCAAGATGGGACGCACTAAAGAAACTTAGCTTAAGAGGCTCATTTGCAAAGGGTTTCAGAGCCCCTGACATTAAAGAACTGTACATGAAGTTTGTAAATAGTAGCCACGAAATATATGGAAACGAAAATCTGGAAGCCGAATCATCGTACAACTACAATGCTAGCATAGACTATAAATTCATACACAGGAACAGTGTGTTTACACTGAGCTCAGCACTATTTTACAACGACATCAAAAATATGATTTCGCTGATACAAAGAGCAGGCGAAACCGCTTATTCGTATGACAACATCGACAAATATAAAACCTCAGGACTAAATATCAACTTCGATTATAAGTATAAAAATATCATAAACCCATACATAGGATACGGATACACAGGCAGATACAATTCTTATACTAATGTTAACGACGGACGAAAATTTAATCCTACTCACGACTTCTTTGCCGGCATAAAAGCAACTGAACCTAATACAAAAATCAAGCTGGTAGCAGATTACAAGCTAAACGGCAAACTACCATACTTCTA
>JBKECH010000171.1:0-2987 GCA_047974415.1 Bacteroidales bacterium
AGACCCCAAGGCGGTTTATGGCGATGAGGAGCAAATATATGCCTATGCACGCAATGGGTTTAGCCAAGAGCATGCTGAGGTGTCGAAGCTGATAGCTCAAATGCATTTCGATGGTGCCACGCTAGCAGGACTGCTAGCTAAGCTGCAAGAGGCCGACGATTATCAACAAGAAATTGAAAAGTGGATAGCCGATAATCAAAGCTTGGTGAATAGCTGGAAGAAGCAAGCGTTTCCCTTAGATTGAAATCATGAAGCCACTTTTCCGCCCCGAAGGTGGCGGCATGATTGTAGTCCCAGGCGGCAACGCCCGTGGGAAACCAAAGTACGCCAATATATTTAGCCTCGTAGAGGCGATATTATTACACGAGCTGCACTTTCAGTGCGACAATGCCACTATTCACTCCTTTACCTAGGGCGTTGCCACTAGGCTAAAATGAACTGTGCTTACAGTGTGCCGAACCCATTACTCCTTAATAATTCACCATTTAAATCTTATACTTCGCATTCTGTTTCGGCTATATTAAGATATACGCCCTACGGGCTAGCCACTACAAACAACATAGATACTTATAATTCAATGTCGTTTAGTTTAGCTTGGCTTGGCTAGCTCGTAGGGTTTATATCTTAATAGCAGAATGGATAAAATACACCCTATTCCCCGCAGGAGATTAATCTGAGCTAGCTGGGTGCAATTCCTTGAATAAACGACATTGTATTATAATTATAGACTTTAAAGTTGGTTATTTTACTTTTAAATAAGCCAGTTTTCTCAAGAGGGAACACTAAGGTGCTGATATAGGTCATCGATGATTTTCCTTCATTAAACCACAACTTACGCTGCCTTAAATCATCTTTCAACTTTCCATTAATATAAAGTCGAGTTCCTTTACTATCTCCAATGATTTTGATATCTACTGCTTCTTCTTGCTTTACTTTATAGTTGAATGTATTTAGATAACCATCTCTTGCAAAACCCAAAAATCCTTTTATTGGATCAGATAAATAAACTGTGGCATCTGGTGAGGAAAATAATACCGCTCCTTTTTCTTCATTAGCTCCCTCGAGCTTAAATGATATAGTATAATCATATCCTATTTCCACTAGGCCAGTCTCCATGCTTGGTAAAATATTCATTCGTTCATAAACTAATGATTGTTCGTGTCCTATTCTTCCAGCAATATTCACACCTGGTGCCTCACTTAGTTCTTGTCGTTTCTTATCAAAATCAGAATATTTAAGTGTTACATCCTTTCCTGTCCACATTTTTGCAGATAAGGTGTGTACAGCGGGGAGGACACGATGGTGAATATCTTTGGTCGATATACCATTCCCTACATGGTCGTTCCATACGGCAAACATCCCACCTTTAATTTTTGGATCTTTTTCATCAAAAACTTTCTTACCAATATGAACTGGCGTCCAATTATTATACAATTTTTCATGATTCAAGTAGTCGTAGTAATAACCAGCATTAGGCACAATATACAACAAGCCATCTGGAATGCTCACCAAGTCATAACCTTGTTGCATCATCGTATCAGGTTGAGCATAATTATTATGCCAAGCCCACATTAATACATTATTAGATTTTACTGGTGTATCGCCTTTGGCGTGTGTTAATGCACCCCAAATACATGCTTGTTTATTGTATTTTTCTACCTCTTTAATATAATGATTTGTGAAGAAACGGAATTTCTCTACTACCTCTTTTTTCTTATTTGAATATTCATCGGTTCCCACATGCACACGAGGGCCTCTAAAAATAGGTTCATCGCCTTCTAGATACTCTTTTAGAAGTGCGTCAAAAAATTTATAGGTTTCAGGATTGAATAAGTCTAGATGATCTTTCCCATATTCTTCACTGCCAAGTTCAGATTTGTACTGTGCAAATGCTAAGGAGTGAGCAGGAATATCTATTTCTGGAATGATCTCAACACAATTATCTTCTGCTAACTTTTGTAGATCAACAAATTCTTCTTTCGTGTAGTAGCCATCTTGGGCAGCTAAGCCAGGAAAGGTTTCAGACTCAAGGCGGAATGCCGCATAGGTCTTATCCCAATCATTATCGAAGTATTGTTTAAATCCATTATCATTAAGATGTATGTGAAAGGTATTCATCTTGTAATATGCCATGATTTTTACATAGTCTCTCAAAAAATGCAGCGGAATGAATTTTCTTCCACAATCCAACATGAAGCCGCGTAATGGATAGTCTGGAAAATCCGTTATGTCCCCCTTCATGAGTCCTAGATTTTCAGACTGCTCAGACATCTGCAACAACGTACGCGTTGCCCAGAACACTCCAATAGCTTGTGTTGCAGTGATACTCACTCTGTCAGAAATCTTTATTTGATATCCTTCTTTCCCAAGCCGTTTATTGGGCACAAGATTAAGGCTAAAGTCTCCAACAGATGCCTTACCAGCCTTAACTTCAAGATGCTTACCAAACATTGTTTGGTAGTCTTTAGCAAATGCTTTGGCTACTTTCTCCAACTCAACATTACCTTTAGGATAAACAACTGCAGTAGATTCTTGTGGCAAGAAAGTGCCTTTTGCTCCTTTCCACTCTTTAAGCTCTGGTATTACAAATGGTTTCTCTTGTGCTTGTGCATCAATAGTTGAGATACACATTAAAGCGACCAAGCATAATACTATACCGTTAATATTTTTCATTCTCTTGATTTGATAGATTATTATTTAAAAAGTTGGTTAACAAAAAAAATCTTATTCTTAGATTCCCCGACAATTCTCCATGGAATTATCGGGGATTGTTACATCTATAGTGTGCTACTATAGCGAGCAGTCGCTAGTTATAGCCGGGGTTATTTTCCCACTTCACGCCGGAGTTGGCATCGATGATGTTTTGCGGTATGGGCCAAAGCTTGTGGCGCTCTTTAATTACGCCGGCTGATTTTTCGTTATATTTTTTGGTTCGCTCCACCAGCTTGTCGGTTCTCACTAGGGTGAATCGCCTCATTTCCTCGCCC
>JBKECH010000016.1:0-18817 GCA_047974415.1 Bacteroidales bacterium
GGAGCTATCGGCAGAAAACCACCGACAGCTATGGGTGCCACAGGGCTTTGCCCACGGATTTGTCGTGCTGAGCGAAACGGCTACTTTCGCCTACAAATGCGACAATTACTACGCCCCGGAATATGATGGCGGCGTGCTGTGGAATGATTCCAGCATCAACATCAACTGGCAAATTCCCCTAGCCGACATCCAGCTCTCGGAGAAAGACAAGAAGCAGCCCTTGCTGAAGGAGCTCAGTCCGATGTGGTGAGTAGAGTTGGTCTTATGGTTTGGGCTCTATGTCGTTTGTAGTAGTAAAAAAAAAGTATAGCTCATTGGCAACCTATCGGAAGGAAGAAAAAAAGAATTTGTCCAAGATTTATATGGCAGCTCGGAGATAATAATGTCGCGTCTTCGGCGCTAAATACATTTTCTTCGTTCGGTTTTCCTACGAGCTTATCGCCTAGGGCCACAATAGCTTTAGTTTAGGTTTAATGTTTAATTGTTGAATCGTTTAGGGTAATCGTAGCACCGTTGTGGTGAGGTAGAGACGCAATGCATTGCGTCTAAGACTAACAACACCTTTGTTTTGAAGAGACTGCAGCGTGTAGCAGGAGAGTTAATGCATGTTTCGGGTTAAAGAAGTAAGTCCTTCTTAGTGCATTTTATTGCTGTTGCAGGTAGGCGTATAGCATTGTCTATTGGCATCATACAGTTTATGAGAATTATTTCTTCTGCGTGCTGAAGAATACTTGTGGGGACTGGTGTTTCAACTACAGAACAAGTGTCTATGAGGTATTGTCTCTGTACTCCTTTTAACAAGGGGTTGGCTGGTGTAATTAATTTATTATCAATGCGAACAATAATATTGGAGATAGGAGTGTCGGTAATAAATCCATTCTTTACAATAATTGGAAGTTGATGGTTTTCTAAGCTTCTCGTCATCTTATCAAATGCTTGTCTGTCGGCGCTTTTATACTCGTAGCTAATATCGTTCGCATTTACAATGACAAGCTCCTTTATGTTGTGTTTCGAGTACTTGACAAGTTCTACGTCTTCTAGTTTGTCCGAATAGAGAATACGGCACTTCATGTCTTCGGTGCTGTTGGTATTTGGAATAATATCAAGGAGTTTGATGGATTTGGTTTTGTAAAATGTTTCTTGTGTTCGGTCTAGTCTCTTTTGATGATAGTCAGTTAGTTGTGCTTTGCCTTTTGCGATTCTGATAGTTTCTATAAATAGAGGTTTCATCTGTTTAAAATTCTGCAATAAGCTGTAAGCCATAAGCTTTATGCTTTTGCCAGTTTATAATCATCCTTCTGTGTGTAGTTAGGCATATAGCTTAAAGCCTATAGTCATGGCTCGTTTCATCTGTCTATAATTTGTAGATGCCGTATCTATTGCTTGAGGCTTTTTAATATTTCCGTTACCTGATTTATTGTTGTTGTGTCTGATACTAAGATGCTTAGCTTGCCTGTATTTTCTTTTAACTTGCATTTTTTGTTAGTTTGTATATACTGCATTATGTTTTTGAAAGTCTCAGATTCGTAGAATTTGCTTTTGGGGTTTGAGATAAAGTACATTATCAGTTTGTTAGACTTCAGCACCAGTTTTTCGATTGCTATTTCCATTGCCATCCATCTGATTTTCACAACTTCTATTAGGTTTAGTACCTGTATAGGTAGTTTCCCAAATCGGTCATTGAGTTCGGTCTTAAATTCTTCTAAGCTTTCAATATTTTCAATGTTGTCAAGGCGTCTGTACAGCCACATACGTTCGGCAGTGTTTGATATGTATTCGTGGGGGATTCTTAGTTCTAAGTCAGTATCAATAGAGCAGTCAGACACATACAAGCCGTTATCATTTTGGCTTATAGTATCGGCGTAAAGCTCGCTAAACTCATTGGTTTTCAATTCTTCCACAGCTTCATTTAGAATACGTTGGTATGTTTCGTATCCGATATCTGCAATAAATCCACTTTGCTCGCCTCCCAACAAGTTCCCTGCTCCTCTAATGTCGAGGTCTTGCATGGCTATGTTGATGCCACTTCCTAGCTCTGAAAATTCTTCTATGGCTTTTAATCTTCGTTGAGCATCGTTGGGTAAGGTCGATAAAGGTGGTGCTAGTAAGTAGCAGAATGCACGGCGATTTTCTCGCCCAACACGGCCTCGCAGTTGATGGAGTTCGCTGAGCCCGAAGTTTTGAGCATTATTGATTATGATTGTGTTTGCATTAGGAATGTCGAGTCCAGCCTCAATGATTGTTGTCGCAATCATCACGTCGTATTCTCCTTCCACAAAATCCATCATCACTTTTTCGAGCTTGTTACCTTCCATTTGTCCGTGCCCAACAACGGTGCGAGCTGTGGGGCATAGCTCTTTCACTGTTCTTTCGACATCTAGGATATTTCCGACACGGTTGTTAATAAAAAAGACTTGTCCGTTTCTGCTTAGTTCTTGTTCGATAGCTTCTCTTATGATGTCGGGGTTGAATGTGTGCACCTCTGTGATAATAGGCACTCTATTTGGTGGCGCTGTGTTTATTACTGACAGATCTCTAGCTCCCATCAGAGAGAACTGCAAGGTGCGAGGGATGGGTGTTGCTGTTAGTGTAAGTACGTCTACATCAACCTTCATCTGCTTGAGTTTTTCTTTTACAGAGACACCGAACTTTTGCTCTTCGTCGATTATTAGTAGCCCTAGATCGTGAAATTTTACACTGTTGCTGATTATCTTGTGAGTGCCTATAAGGATCTCGATTTTCCCCATTTCCAGATCTTTCAGCACCTCTTTCACTTCTTTCACAGACCTCAGTCGGCTGATATACTCAACCCTGACGGGAAAGTCGGCAAGTCTTTTTGCAAATGTTTTGAAATGCTGAAGAGCCAGAATTGTTGTAGGGACAAGTATGGCCACTTGTTTACCATCGCAGGCGGCTTTGAAAGCAGCTCTTATGGCTACCTCTGTTTTGCCAAATCCCACATCTCCACATATCAGCCTGTCCATAGGCGTCGTCGATTCCATGTCCATCTTCACTGCCTGTGTCGATTTATGCTGGTCTGGGGTGTCTTCGTATATAAAAGAAGCCTCCAGCTCTCTTTGAAGGTATGAATCAGTAGAGTACGCAAATCCTTTTTTTTCTTTTCGTTGAGCGTACAGAGCAATCAGTTCTTTGGCAATATCCTTTACCTTTTTCTTGGTTCTGTCCTTCATCTTCTGCCAAGCACCTGTGCCAAGCTTGTTGAGCTTGGTTTCCACTCCTTCCTTACCTCTATATTTTGATATTCTATGAAGAGAGTGTATGTTCACCAGTAAATCGTCATTGTCTCTGTATCGCAGTCTGATGTTCTCTTGCTGTCTACCGTTCACTTCTGTACTTACAAGTCCCATAAACTGTCCAACACCATGGTCTACGTGCACCACAAAGTCACCTCGGTGGAGCATGCTCAGTTCTTTCATCGAAATAGCCTGATGTTTTTCCCTGTTCGATTTTGTTTTGTAGCGATGATACCTACCGAAAATCTGATGGTCGGTATAGTAGCAAATACTTGAGTCCGAGTCTATGAAGCCTTGGTGTACAACCTTGTCCGAGGGGACAAAGTTGACATCCATATCGATGTCGCTATAAATATCCCTCAAGCGTTGTATTTGATTTTTATTGTTTGAGCAGACATAGACGGTAAAACCTTTTGCCTGATGATTTTTTATATCCATGCCCAGCATTTCAAAGTTCTTATTGAAAGTGGGTTGAGGAGCGGTATTAAATTCTATAGTTTTGAGTTTTGTATGTTCAGCTGGTATTGTTCGGGTAAAGCTTATAACCCGGTGTTTATCAATGGCATTTGTCAGTTCGTTGCTGTCTATAAGCCTGTTCTTTTGGTCCTCTTCGGTGACACTTTCGTAGATATCGTCTATATAGTCTTGGGCAATGTTTGCATCGTCTATTGCCAATATTGTATCTTTGCTTACAAAATTGAAAATAGAAATGAGCTCCGTGCTTTTATCTTGCAGGTTTGGCACTATAGATGCCTTCTCTTTTTTTTCTATTGATATTTGCGATTCTATATCGAAAGTTCTTATTGACTCCACCTCGTCGTCGAAAAAATCTATCCTATATGGAGTGTTCTGAGCATAAGAGAAAACATCAACAATACTTCCTCTTTGAGCAAATTGCCCTGGTTCATAGACAAAATCGACACGTTCAAAGTTATATTCCATAAGGAACTCGTTTATAAAGCTGGGTGATAGTTTATCGCCAACTTTTATGTTTAATTTGCTTGTGGCGATAATTGCCGAATTGACAACCTTTTCGACTATGGCTTCTGGATAAGAAACGATAATCTTTGGGTTTCCATCGTCGTTAATTCTTTCGAGAGCTTCGAATCTTGCAAGAATGCTTTCTTGATCTGTCTGTCCGTATTTCGGCGAACGTTTGTAAGACGATGGTATTAGCACGGCATTGTCATCCCCAACAAACGATACAAGGTCGGAGTGTAGATAATAGGCATCATCTTTGCCGTTGGCAATAAATAGAATAGGGAGTTTTTTCTTTGCGTTTATTGCGCTTATTATTAATGCCTTTGCTGATCCAGATACCCCAGAGAAGAAGGTGTGCGTTTTACTATTGTCGAGTTTATACTTGCTTACTACTGGGTGTTTTAGGAGTAGTTCCTTTATAATATTATCTTCCAAAATCAAATCTTTTGCACAAAAATAATAATAAAATATGTATGAGTAGCCTCTGGTGCAGTTAGAGTAAGGAGGTGCATCAAGAACATTTAGTTGGTGTATCTTTTGTGTTAGCGCTTTTGTTTTGCTTTGTATAACGGAGGAAGCTTGCTACTTTTGATAGACTTTTAAAAGATAAAGGTATGTTTAAGTATTTAAAAAATGACTTTCCTGCAAGTCTTGTAGTGTTTTTAGTAGCCCTGCCCCTATGTTTGGGCATTGCACAAGCTAGTGGTGCCCCTTTGTTTACGGGTGTTGTTGCTGGTATTATTGGAGGGATAATAGTGGGTGGTATAAGTGGTTCGCCATTGGGAATTAGTGGTCCAGCTGCAGGACTAACAATAATAATAGCAACCTCGATAACGAAGTTGGGAACATTCGATATTTTTCTAGTCGCAGTGTTAATTGCTGGACTAATACAGATAGTGATGGGCCTTATAAAAGCAGGCATCATTGGCTATTATTTCCCCTCTTCGGTTATCAAAGGGATGCTTGCTGGCATCGGGATAAGTATATTTTTAAAGCAGTTACCTCATGTTTTTGGGTCGGACGTAAGCTACGACGGGATTACTGACTTTGTTAATGCCGAGGGAGGGAATACTCTACAGGCAATAATTGATATGTTTGAAAACTCCTCCAAAGGAGTGTTGTTAGTCTCTTTAGTGTCAGTGAGCATACTGTTGATTTGGGATGGTTTATTGGCAAAGAGGGCATCTTTATTTAGAATTATTCCTGGGTCTTTGATTGCTGTTATATTTGGAATATTGTTTTACGTAAATATCCCCGAAGGGTCTGTCATTCATGTGCCACAAAACCAGTTGGTAAATGTTCCTGTTCCCGACAACTTGTCCTCTTTCTTTGGGCAGTTTAGTTTTCCTGACATGTCGGGTTTTCTTAGATACGATGTTTGGGTTGTTGGTTTTACCGTTGCTGTTGTGGCGAGCTTAGAAACTCTATTATCGGTCGAGGCGGTAGATAAAATAGATCCCTTTAAACGTGTTACACCAGCAAACAGAGAACTGATAGCGCAAGGAGTTGGTAATATCTTTGCAGGGCTTATTGGAGGGCTACCTATCACCCAAGTAATTGTGCGTAGCTCTGCAAATGTGCAGTCTGGAGGGCGGACAAAGATGGTAACAATCTTACATGGAATATTATTATTGTTGTCGGTGGTATTAATTCCTCGGTATTTAAATTTAATACCTTTGGGAGTTTTGGCTGCAATATTGCTGTTGGTAGGGTATAAACTGGCAAAACCCTCTCTGTTTAGAAACATCTATAAATTAGGACATGAGCAGTTTATTCCATTTATAGCGACAATATTTGGAGTCGTGTTTATGGACCTATTGAAAGGTATTGGCTTGGGGCTAGGACTGGCAGTGATGTTTATCTTGATAAAGAACTATAGAAGCTCGCATTTCTTGCATAAAAAAGAGAGCGACGATGGGCGGCACAAGGTGACTATGACCCTTGCTGAAGAATTGTCTTTCTTGAATAAAGGAGCAATTCTAAAAGAACTGGAAGAAGTGGAAATCGGTTCTATGCTTGTGCTAGATGCAAGCAATACTGTAAGGATGAATTACGACATCTTGGAGATTCTTGATGATTTTGCATCCAAAGCACAAGAGCGAGGGATAGATATAAAAGTTATTTCAGATAGTTTCGGCGAGGTAGACAATCCCGATAGTTTTGTCGATCTGTTTATGAAGAAAAAAGCTATAAAAGTTTGATGATTTAACCCATATGGATACGTGCTAAAAAATGAAGCGAGCCTCGAAGGATTCGAAGAAGCCCATAAAACTAAAAAACAACAGAGCGAATCCCTAAGAAACCATTTCCATTAAATACGCACAAAGCATAGCCCCATAGGTGCCTACAGCATAGCCAAACACTGCCAATAGCACGCCAACGGTTGTTAATGACGGATGAAACTCCGCTGCAACAATGGGCGCTGAAGCAACCCCTCCAATATTTGCTTGGCTGCCAACAGCAAGAAAGAAGTAAGGTGCTTTTATTAACTTGGCAACACCTATCATCAATATGATGTGTACGAGCATCCATATGGCTCCTATCGCCAATAGACCCGGGTTGTCGAACATCTTAAAGATATTCATCTTCATGCCGATGGTGGCAACGAGAAAGTAAATAAATAAAGAACCAAATTTGCTAGCTCCAGCGCCTTCATAATTCCTGAGTTTTGTAAACGATAAGATTATGCCAATGGTTGTCGCAATTGTAATAGTCCAGAAGAAAGGTGTTTTTAGCGACGACAAGGCACCTCGACTATACTCTTCGTTATGAGGAAAGAGCCCTGATATTGCATTGGCTAGGAAAGATGATATGCCAACTCCGACAAAAGCAATGGCAAAGATTATGACAATATCAGAAACAGACGGTGTGCGTGTTATTTTGGCAGTGAAGGTAGACACTTTATCCACAAGCCTATCTATGGCACTATTGTCGGCGTTCAGCCATTTGTCTATGGCTTTTCTGTGTCCGACACCAAATAAAATTGCGCTCATCCAAATATTCGCAACGACGATGTCCACCAAAACCATACCCCCATAGCTAGATTGGTCATACTTGAATATTTCGAGCATGGCAGTCTGGTTGGCGCCACCACCAATCCAACTGCCAGCAAGGGTCGATAGCCCTCGCCAAATTGCAGTGTGACCCTCGCCAGCCACAGTCTCTGGCGAAAAATGAGAAACAAGAATAATGGCAATAGGGCCTCCAATTATTATACCTAGCGTTCCGACAAAAAACATAATTAGCGCCTTAGATCCTAAGTTGAACATCGCCTTCAGGTCAATGCTAAGGGTCATGAGTATCAGCGCTGCAGGAAGGAAATAGTTTTTTGCAACACTATAAAGTTTCGATGTGTCTTCGGATATAATATTGAGCGACACGCAAATTGATGGAAGCAGATAGCACATCAATACTGAGGGAACAAAGGTGTAGAATTTTTTCCAAAACCTGCCTTTTAAGTTTGCAGTGTAAAACACAAGACCAAGACACAGCATCAGTACACCAAGGGCTACTGTGTCGTTAGTGATAAAGGGGAGTGTAGTTTTGTTCATTGTATTTTGTTATTTAGTGTCTGTCCATAATGTCGGAAGTCTGAACTATAAAGCTTAATATCTGCGTTAATAATGTCTCCTATTTTGGGACTCGAGGGAGAACACATATTTTCAACCCTACTCAAACTCCCAATATACAGAACGACAAGCTTTGATTTGCAAATATAGACCAAAAAGAATGTTCCTTCGATAAAAGTTTGTAATTTTTTAAGATGCTTTCTTATTCTCACCTTTTAATTTTACCTTTGTCAAATTATAATAATGACTCGCGCTATGTCAATTATAAAAAAAGAATAATGAAACGAGTCATGAGAGTTGAACTCATACACACGAGCTTGACTAAATTTTGGCACACAGGAGAATGATTATAAACGAGGAAAATAAACACTGAAAATCAGGAAACAATCGCTAATTGCAAGTTGTTGGTTAGCAGTTATTAGTAAAATTATAAACAGATGAAAAATTTAACAATTATAGGCTTGATGTTTCTAGTGTTCTCTGCAATATGTTCATGTGACAGAGAACAAGGTCAAGTAGAGATAGATAGGGCATTCGACTCGGAATTTAGAAAAAAACAGAATAGTTTTGCGCCCTTCATCGCATCATTTACCGATGGTAGAGTGTTTGACAATAGTCGTATAAGGGTGGGCTTGGTTAGCAAAAGCGATAAGAAACCTGGCACAATTGTAGACGATAAAATCTTCAACTTTAAACCAGAAATAGAGGGGAGTGCTGTTTGGCTTGATAGCTACACGGTAGAATTTACCCCTACCAAGAAATTGTTGCCTGGCATATTGTACGAGGCTGATTTTAACTTAGGATTAATCTGCGACGTCGACCCACAGATAAAGAAGTTTCCCATGAAGTTCTATACTCAGAAGCAGAGGATAAATGTTGAGGTCGATATTCTGGTCATTAATAATGCATCCGATAGTGCTGGATGTAGCATTGTCGGCACAGTGGAGTTTGCCAATCCAGTGAATATACTAGACTTATATGAGCTTGTTGTCGTAGAGCTGGGAGAAGAAAAGCAGAATGTAGAATGGCAAGAAATTGGTAGTGCAAAATATAAGTTTATAGTAAATAATATAGAACAATCTGAAATCGATAATTATGCCACTGTAAGTTGGGATGCGAATAAGTTTGGTTGCGATGATAGTGGAAAAAGGAAAGTAGAGATTCCAGCTAAGGGGAGTTTCAAGATTATAGGGCATAGGGTAGACAAGGAGAAAGGCATTGTAGTGATCCATTTTTCAAAAGAGTTGAGCGGCGATCTGAAATCTTATGTAAGTACTAATGCTGATGCTCGTTTTGAAGTGGACGGCAACAAGCTGACAGTGTCCCAGAAGAAATTTGGCGACTCCGACGAGATGCATATAACCATCAAGAGGGGACTGGAGAGCAAAGACGGGGAGAAATTGAAATCAACAGAAGTAATAATAGAAAAGGTGATTAATGTAGCCCCAGCAGTAGAAATGCTTGGCAAAGGGAACATCGCAGCGCAAAGCTCGGGGGTGATAGTGCCGTTCAGAGCACGAGGTTTATACTCTGTAGATGTTCGTATTGTTAGAATTTTTGACAACAACATGGCGCAGTTTTTTCAGGCGAATAATTATTCGGATGGTGATGACCATTACTACTCTGGTGGCGATATTGCAAGGGTGGGGAAGCTGGTGTCTAGGCGCACCGTAGCACTGAATGTAAGTAAGGACGAAATTAAGGATTGGAAGCTGTTTAAGATTGACTTGTCCGATTTCTTGGATATCAAAAGAGGAGAGTTATATAAGGTTATTTTGAGCTTCAGAAAGGAGCTAAGCTTATATAAAACAGGGCAGGGCAACATGAGAACTCTAAGCGACGAAGGGGAGTTGGACAGATATTGGACCTCGCTGAACTATTACTACCCACCTTACAACGAAGACTCCTATGGTAGCTCGGACGAGCCCCGAAACGATAATTATTACAATTACAACAGGTGGTCGGAGCGCAACTTCTTGGCCTCGGATATCGCCATGGTGGCAAAGAAAGGCATGGCAGATAAATTTTCTGTGCAGTGTATAGGTATTCTTAAAGCCGAGCCTATGTCGGGTATTAAAGTTAGTTTGTTAAGCTATCAGCAACAAGAAATAGCAAGCGGAGTTACGGACAACCACGGAGTTGCAGAGCTAGAGTATTCTGCTGACGAGATGCCCTTTTTGCTTGTTGCCACAAAAGGAGAAAGCACATCCTACCTTCGAGTTTTTGACGGAGACGTCCAGTCTGTAAGCAACTTCGACGTAAGTGGAGAACGGACTGTCGACGGACTGAAGGCCTTTATTTACGGCGAGAGAGATGTCTGGCGCCCAGGCGATTCTATCTTTCTAAATGTGATGATTGAGGACAAAGACAGGATGATACCACAAAATCATCCAATAGTAATGACACTTAGCAACCCCGACGGCGTGGAGGTTTGCAGGCAAACCGAAAGGTTCGAGGGTACAAAAATATACGAGTTCCCGTGTGCAACATCCACATCAGCAAAAACGGGGCGATGGAATGTCAGCGTGAGTATTGGAAATTCATTGTTTAGCAAAACAATAAAGATAGAAACCATTAAGCCCAACAAAATAAAAGCACTTATCAACGTTGACAATAAGAAAATATATACACCCGATGATGTTGATAATTTGGAGGTCAAAGCAGACTGGCTACACGGATCGCCAGCATCGGATTTGAATGCCAATGTGGAAGTGACTTTTAGCGACGCAAAAACATCCTTCGACAATTTTAGTCAGTTTGAGTTCGATGATAAATATCGTAAGCTAGAGTCGAGCAGAGTCACGCTCTTCGATGGGAAATTGAACTCGGAGGGAGAAGGGGCTTTTAACCTCGACAGTGAGAGCCTCGAATACTTGGATGCTACAGGTGTTCTTAACATGCAGTTTGTTACTAAGGTCTACGAAAAAAGTGGCGATTTTAGTATAGCCTCGCAGTCGTGCCGATTTAGTCCCTACAAGGAGTTTGTGGGTATAAACATTCCAAAAGACGAGAATACACATATGTATTTTGAAACGGGTAAGAACTATAACTTTAATCTGAAAACGGTGGATAAAGACGGTAAGCCTATCAGTGTTGACGACGTCGAGGTGCGAATGTATAAACTGTCGTGGAGCTGGTGGTGGGAGTCTCGATACGGCGACTTTGCCTCTTTCAACAGTTCCAGTTATCGAGAGGTGAAGCGTGTGGGCAAGGTCGACACCGATGTTTCTGGCAACGCTAGCCTTGCAGTCAATATCCCAAACAGCGATTGGGGCTATTATATTGTAAAAGTACGGCTCCCCAATGGTAACACTTGTTCGGATGTCGCCTATTTTGACTACCCTGGTTCCTATGGCGCAAAAGCAGACGAAGGTAATGGTGCTGGTAGTTTGTACTTTACTGCAAAGAAAGATAGTTATGAGCTTGGCGAGACAGTAGAACTAGACATACCAAGCACCGAAGGTGGCAAGCTCCTTGTCAGCATAGAAAATGGGCATGGCATACTTCAGCATTTCACGCAAAATAGCGAAAAAGGAAGCACCTCTGTCAGATTTAAAGCAAAGGCAGATATGACTCCAAATGTCTACGTGTCGGTGCTAGCAATACAGCCTCATGCCAAAACGGTAGGCGACTTGCCCATCCGCATGTTTGGAATTGCAAATGTAAATGTCACCAATGCTAATTCGCACCTCGCACCACTTATTGACTTGGGTGGCAAGGACAAGTTCCTTAGTGGCGATGAGCTAAGCATAAAAATTAGTGAGAAAAATAAGCAAAAGATGTATTATTCCCTGTCTATTGTTGACGAAGGACTGTTATCCTTGACAAACTTCCACACTCCTAGCCCTTGGCCACACTTTAACAAAAAAGTAGCACTGGGAGTAAAAACATGGGATTTGTACGATAATATCTTTGGAGCTATGTCGGGCGAGTACGCAATGCTGTCGCCTGCTGGTGGTAGTGACTTCATAGACTATGGTGCAATGCAGGATATCAATGCTAAACGCTTTAAACCGATTGTTAAATACTTTGGCGTGTTTGAATTGGGAGCAAACAAAACCGACAAGTTCTCCTTTAAAATTCCCGAATATAACGGACAGCTACGAGTGCAAGTAGTAGCACTGTCGGCAGACAAAGCCTATGGAGAGTCAGACAAAAGTGTGACAATAAGAAACCCGATAACGATGTACGTGACCATGCCTCGGGTGCTACGACCAGGCGAAAAAGTGAAAATACCCGTAGTTCTATTCTGCGAAGAAACGGTAAAAGATGTATCAGTAAAACTGACAAGTATTGGACCGATAAAATTCGACAAAATTAGCCAAACCGTAAAAGCAACTCCCGGGAAAGAGCAGATTGTGTATTTCGAAGCAGTGGTGGCGGACAAAATTGGCGAAATCAACCTAAATGTTACCGCCGAAAGCGCAAAGAGCAAGAGCGAGTCCACCATAAGCATAGGGGTGTTCCCAGCGAGCCCCGAAATAACAGAATCTAGCTATTTTACGCTGAAGGGTGGCGAGACCCTTACTAAAGAAATTACCAATATCGGTATGGAAGGCTCGAATGTCAACAGTATAGAGCTGTCCAGACTGCCATCGATAAACCTGTCGAAACGACTCGACTTCCTTGTGCAATATCCACATGGATGTGCCGAACAGAAAACATCAGGACTATTTGCACAGCTATATTTAGAAAAACTGACAGAACTGACTCCACAGAAAAAACAAGAAATAGCAAACAACATTAACAACGGAATACGTCTGCTATGCGAACATCAGAAGAGCGACGGCAATTTTAGCTATTGGAGAGGAGGCGACTACGTGAACCTATGGGCAAATAGTTACGTTGGCAACTTTCTTGTCGAAGCAAAACGAATGGGCTACAGTGTCTCGCAAAGCGTGATGGACAACTGGATAAGCGCAGAAACACGAATGGCAAAGAATCCGGATTTATACTACGAAAACCCCTCGTACGGAAATATGGTGCAGGCATACAGATTGTATGCCCTTGCCCTTGCTGGCAAACCCTCAACTTCGGCAATGAATATCATGCGAAATGCAAAACTCAGCAAGACAACGAAGTACATGTTGGCATCAGCATATGCACTGGTGGGCGAGAAAAATGTTGGACTACAGCTGGTGCAGAGCCTAGACTCTGTCGATTTTGATTATGAACACGACAACTCAACCTTTGGCTCAGGTCTGCGCGATGATGCTATAATCCTCGAAGCAATGCTGACGCTCGGTCAGCAAGAGGACGTGATAGAACTTGCCGAAAATATCTCGAAGAATCTTGGCACAAATACTTGGTATAGTACACAAACTACAGCTTTCTGCCTAAAGGCCTTTGGTAAAATGGCAGCGGAATCCCATGGCGATGGGAAGCTGAAGGCTAGCATCGATGCAAACGAGACAAAGAGGAACATCACCTCCTCTGCATCGACCTATATCTTAGAGCTAGAAGGGAATGACAAGGCAATTACAATCGAAAATAAAGGCGAGGGACTTATATACGGACACATTGTGCAGAAAGGCGTGCCAAAAGAATCCATGCAAGAATCGACAAATAGTAAAGTGGAAATAGACGTCGATTATTTCGATAAAGACGGGAATGTGCTAGACATAAGGCAACTTAAACTTGGGCAGACCGTGGTGGCGCAGGTCAGCCTTTATAATCCAACAAATTTTACAATGGAATATCTGGCAGTGGAGCAGCTCGTTCCCTCGGGATGGGAGATTATAAACAAACGCCTTTTCAATAATACCACACATACTGATGCCAATGGTTTTCATCAGGATATTCGTGACGATAGGGTGTACAGCTACCTAAACCTGCCTGCCAAAAACAAGTATCGTTTTAGAGTGGAGCTAACGGCAGCGTACTTGGGCGAGTTTAGTCTCCCGTCGGTGGCCGTAGAAGCGATGTATGACAATTCCATAAATGCATCAGTGAAAGGGGCTAGGGTCAGCGTGGTGCAGTAAAAATGAATGGGAATCCCTCCTCGATGGAAGTGCATGGATATAATCCTTGTAGACATAAAATAAATTACTACCTTCGCATCGCCTAGGACCTGTTGTTTATAGGCTTGTAGATAACTTAAAAAACTGTTATGTTCAAGGATTTTAGTTTTCGCGAAGTGTTGGCGGCGTTTATGATACTGTTTGCCGTTATTGATATATTGGGCTCGGTGCCCATTGTAGTAGGGATAAAACGACGTGTAGGGAATATCAATTCTTTAAAGATAAGCATCATTTCCTTCAGTCTGCTACTCCTTTTTCTTTTTGTTGGCGAGGCCTTCTTGCGCTTCTACGGTATCGATGTTTCGTCCTTTGCAATTGCTGGAGCGCTTATACTGTTTGTGCTTTCGTTGGAGATGATAATGGGGTGGGAGCTTTTTAAATACGAACTTCCCTCGGCGGCGGGGCTTGTTCCTTTAGCATTTCCTTTGATAGCTGGGGCTGCCTCTTTTACTACTCTGCTGGCAATGCGAGCAGAATATCATAAAATAAACATCGTTATAGCGCTATTTCTGAATATGATGATGGTTTACATCGTTCTTAGATCGACTTCCAAAATCGAAAAGATTGTGGGCGAAGCTGGGCTTTTTGTACTGAAGAAATTCTTTGGCGTAATCGTCTTAGCAATATCAGTAAAACTATTTTTGAACAATCTGTTCATTGCCCTGGCAAATCATCAGTAGAAGCGAATCTCGGTGTACGTCCCTACTGAACTAGCTAACCCATACGTTGCCCTATTGCGATATAGAAATAAACGCGTGAAACGAGTCATGGCGGTAGGCTTTAAGCTTTCCGACATACAGGCGGATGATTAACCCAGCAAAAGCCTACAGCTTATTGCAGAATTTTAAACAGATGAAAATAAAAGTATTATTTGTGTGTCTTGGCAATATCTGCCGTTCTCCATCGGCCGAGGGCTTGATGCGTCACTTTGTGAGAGATGCGGGCTTGGAGAACTCCATATTTTGCGACTCCGCAGGGATGGCTGCCTACCACGTCGGAGAGCGTGCCGACAGAAGAATGCGCAACCATGCTACCGACAGAGGATATAGCCTAACAAGTATCTCGCGTAAGGTCTGTTCCCCCGACGATTTTTATGAATTTGATTATATAATAGGTATGGATGACGAAAATATAACAAACCTTGAAAGCGCTTGCCCCAATGCTGAATGCCTGAAAAAGATACATCGAATGGTAGACTTCTGCCAAGTAGGTCAATACAAGGAAGTCCCCGACCCATATTATGGTGGTGCCGAAGGGTTTGAGTTTGTGCTGGATATTCTGGAAGATGCCTGTGAAGGATTGCTTGAGTACATCAAAGAGAAGTACAGTTTATAATAGTACTTAGTGCCTGTCCATAATGTCGGGATTCTTAGCTAGAAAGTTAAATATCAAGGCTTGTGAAGCTTTGTGAATTGGGAGTTTACTTACGTAAATGACTAATTTTCAAAGTGAGCGTAACGCAGATATTGGACTTTATAGACAGAATCTACTTAGTTTATGGAACAATAACAAAGAAACCCATGCGTCGGTAGCGGCGTAGTTTACTTGCCCCTCGGTGTAGTTGTCGCGATTCCAGTCGCTCAGTCGTTGCGATTTTGAAACCCTCAGTCCTAGTTGGTTGGCGGCGAGTTTTCGGAGGCTGAGGTACTCCAAATTGCACTTCTTTGCCATACTTTGCAGTTCTACAAAGCCAAGTGGTTCGAAGGCTCCGATTTTTTTCAAACCTCGGATGTCGTCCCTTACAGCAACTCCCGATTTTATGATGCGTGGTGAAGATAATATTGCCTTCAGCTCGTGAGGTAGTCCCAGCTGGCGAAGCTTGAAAAGGAAGACCTTCTCTTTTGTTCCTAGTTGCAACAAAGCCATCTGGTTTTTAACTCCCTTTTGGAATGATGGTCGAGATTCGGTGTCGAAGCCAAGAACCGCTTGCTTATTCAGATATTTAATCGCCTGTGTAAACTGTTTATCTTCCTTGTCTATGGTGTAAATCTCCCCACTGAAACAAGCCGTAGGGAGATTTTGTATTTCTTCTTTTGTTAATTCGTCTCTGTTCATAATGTCTTGAGTCTGAGCTAGAACGTTAAATATCAAGGCTTGCCGTTTTGTTTGCTGGGAGTTTGTGAATTGGGAGTAGAAACTCCCAACTTGGGCGTCTCTACTTGTGTAAATGATTAATTCGCAAAGTGAGTGTAACGCAGATATTGGATATTCTATACAGGCTTTAATTCATTCATATAATCTACTTTCTAAACTGTTGCATAAAGTCGTCCCACTCTTCGCTCTCATTTGCCTTGTCTGTCAATGAGTCAAAGAGTAAATTGCTGTCTTGCTGATAAAATGACAAGCGATGGATAGGTCTCAAAACACTAACTAGAGCCTTGCCCCAATAGTCCTCAAACGCATCTATACAGCGATTTATGGCTAGCTCCATCACCACGTCGTTTCCTTCGCGGTATTCATGGACAAAATCCTTCATGTCCTGATAAATGTCCATAAGATGTTCTGAAATGCTTGCCATGTACGGCTCTACTCCGTCTTGATATTCCGAGTGTATGTCTGTAAACCTATCTAGCTCACCTAGTATCCTGCTGATGTTATCTTGCAGTTTGTAATATTCTGGCTCTGTAAGATAATGCCCGATATTCTCAAGCTCGGCATCACTTCTCTTCAGTAGACTACCTTTTATGTACAGCAGGGGTAACAAGCGCTGGACCCGTTCTACGAATGCCTTGTTGCTACTTACTGTTTCGGCCGCTTCTATACACTTGCAGTACTCGGCGGCAATGGTAACAAACTCCAGCACATCGGTGCTGTAAATAAATGCTTCTGTATTACTCATTTGCTACTTGCTCAGTGTGTTTTGTTTATTTTGTATTTGTGTCGGCAAAGAATTTCTCCTGATGTTGCTCTGCAAACGCCATCAGGGTTTTAACAATCTCTGGATGTTGCTCTGCAACGTTGGTGGTTTCGTAAGGGTCATTTTTCATGTCGAACAGCGATAGCTCGATGCGTGTTTGTTTATATTTGCCAGGCATTCCGTCCTTACCTTTGATGTCTGTCATGGTGCGATACTCGTGGGGCAGGTGGAGTTTCCACTTCCCGTCGCCACTCAGCACAGCCTCAAAATGCTGATTGTTTGTGAAGGCATAGTACTCGTGAGGGTTTGTTGCCCCAGCTTCGCCTGCTATCAAAGGCCATACATCCTTTCCGTCTATTTCTGTTTTTGGGAGGGGAATGTCTGCAAGCTTACATAGTGTTGGTAATAAGTCTATGGACATTATAGCGCTCTCCGATTTTCGGCCACCCTCTAGCTTGGCTGGATATTTTATGATGCTTGCAGAGCGTGTGCCACCGTCGAATGTTGTCCCTTTGGCTTCTCTGAATGGTGTTGTGCCAGCATAGTTGCCATAGGATATCCACGGTCCGTTGTCCGACGAAAAGATGACTATGGTGTTTTCGTCAAGATTGTTGTCTTTAAGCGCTTTTTCTATCTGTCCCACAGACCAATCTAGCTCTAGTAGCACGTCGGCGTATGTTCCTAATCCAGATTTGCCGTCAAACTCGGGGCTACAAAAAACAGGAACGTGTGGCATGGAGTGGGGGACATACAAAAAGAAGGGCTCGTCTTTGTGACGATTGATGAAGTCTACGGCGTGCTCGGTGTACCACTTGGTTAGCATCTTCTGCTCGTCGTAGCCAACATCCTCAATGCTAATTTTGCCGTTTTCCCAAAATTGCAGAGGGTATTTTCCCCAATACTCCGGAGCTTCGGGGTGGTGTTTCCACATGTCGTTGGAATACATTAGCCCACAACTCTCGCTGAAGCCTCGTTTGGGTGGACGGGTGTCTTCTTGGTCGCCACAGTGCCACTTGCCAAATATTGCTGTTTTATATCCTGCCGACTGAAAAACCTCGCCTATGGTTGGGAATTTTGGATCAAGACCTCGTTCCTTTGGTCCGTGCGCTCCAAATACTTTCGTCCGACCCGGATAGCATCCCGACATCAACGCCGAACGCGACGCCGAACATACTGCCTGAGGAACATAGAAGTCTTTGAACATTACACCCTCTTTTGCCAAGGCTGTAACATTGGGAGTTTTTAGCTCTTTGGCCCCAAAAGGAGAAAAATCGGAGTAGCCAGAATCGTCAAGAAAGATGATGACGACATTGGGCTTCTTGCTTGTTTTGTTTTCTGCTTGTGCTTGTTTGGATTTAGTTCCACAGCTCGCTAGCAGCAATATTATCAAAGCGATTAGCGTTGAATGTTTTATTGATTTCATATATGTGTAATTTATTCTCATCGGTGTTTATTTTTTTGCTAATAGTTTGTGATATGGGCGTTTTATATTCTTGCATTTTGTCAACAGTCATCAATTATCGATATTAATGATTGGGTGCGCCTCGCAAAATTAAGAATAAATCCGTAGAACGGAAATTTAATTTCAGGAGCCGAACGCACTAGGTCTCGAAGTATTAAACCCGAAACATGCATTAGCTCACCTGCTATGTGCTACAATATCTTCAAAAAGAAGGTGTTGTTAGTTTTAGACGCAATGTGTTGTGTCTCTCATCGTAGCGGAGCTACGCTTCGCTCGCCAAAACCCTTGTTTTATCAAGCTTGAAGCCCTCGTTATGGCGTTCCAATGTATAACCGAGGATTAACCATTCAATGTCGTTTAGTTAAGGCGTTAAAATAAATAGTTGATTGGCTCTATGTCGAATGTCGTGGGAAATAAATTTTATTGGCTCTATGTCGAATGTGGTGGGTAGACTTTAATGGAAAATAGAAAAAGTATTCGAATTGCAACACAAAAGAGCATTTTGGCGTAACGTTTCTTTAAAAAGTTTTATCTTGGTAGAAGGTGTATCAAGCGCTTTCTTCGAAAAGTTTTGGCTTGATAGAGGGTGTATCAAGTGTTTTCTTCGAAAAGTTTTGGCTTGGTAGGCCTAATGATTTTTTAGTTTCCAAATCTCACCCACTCTATTCGACATA
>JBKECH010000044.1:0-58012 GCA_047974415.1 Bacteroidales bacterium
ATAAATATCATAAACCCATACATAGGATACGGATACACAGGCAGATACAATTCTTATACTAATGTTAACGACGGACGAAAATTTAATCCTACTCACGACTTCTTTGCCGGCATAAAAGCAACTCAACCTAATACAAAAATCAAGATGGTCTCAGATAACAAGCTAAACGGCAAACTACCATAATTCTATACGTACAGCTAAGGCGATATAGAAGAGGGAACTCAAAAGTCTAACGACATGCTAAACCTCTCGCTGTCAAGACAATTCAACAACTCCAACATTAACGTGGTGCTGGGAATGAAAAATGCTTTCGATGTGAAAACAATAACAAGAGACTCTGCAAGCAGCGGCTCACACAGCGGCGGAGCAGGCGTGCCAATTGCCTACGGCAGAGCATTTTACATAAGTCTGATTTATAGATTTTACAAATAGATATTAAATAATAAACTAAATAATAATTGATATGAAAAGTATATTTTTAGGGGTACTACCCTTACTAGCATTAGTATTTATGGCATGTAGCAAGGATGAAAAAGTTGATATTAAGGACTATGGAGTTAAAACCTTTTCAGGAGATTTAGGCTATGATGTAGAAATAGCCAACAATGCCACACATGGCGACGGCTCAATTGCGTATACTCAGCAGGTCTACTTCGCTTTTGGCAATGACAATGCAGTGGCAAGCTACAAAGTTTCTGACGCTACAAACTGGACTAATTTCAACTTGGTTGAAGGCAAATACAACGTAAGCCCAAAACCAACGTTGGATGATTGGAACTTAATAATGACCTACTATATTGACCCCATACAAATGGGCGAAATTATTTATGAATATGGCGTAACGGGAGTTTTAATAAATCAAGAAAAAGTTGCCGGCGTTGCTAAGGTTGAATATACAGGCGACTCCACAGCTGCCTACTTTGCCAATAACATCATTACCTCTAGCTTTGACACTGTTACTTATACCAATGACGTAAGCGTGATTGGTAGAGCATGGAAATCGGCTGATATGACTACAAGCATGTACACCGTTAAGGACAATTGGTTTTATGCCGTGAAACTTAAAGACGGAAGTGTTTATAAAATGAGATTTACAGGCTTCCACGGTGCTACTGCCAACGACAGAATCGTACAGTTTGAGTACGCTCTGATGGAAGAGTGATGTTGAATTGTTTAAAAATGCTGTATGCAATACGCTTTAGGCAAATGCAAAATAAATGAACGTCATTGCGAGGAGCCAGCGACGAAGCAATCTCCTGCAACAAAGAACAGATTGCCACGCTAGCGCTCGCAATGACGACAAATACGAACATAATGTAAGGGCAGAACATTTTCTGCCCTGCTGTTAGTCTGAATATCCGAATATCTGATAATCTAAAAAAAACATGAAACGAGCCATGAGAAGAGTTCTCACATACGAGAATGATTGTATTGGCGAGATACATCTGAGAATTAAAAAACAAATTATAAACAGATGAAAACAAAAAACATTATACTAGTTGTCGTTGCTGTCCTACTGTGTGTTGGGGCTCTTTTCTTTTATAAAGCAAAGATGGACTCCACAAAGATTGCACTGGTAAACTACCCCAACTTCTTATATTCCAAACTGGCAATATCGTCGGAAGGTACTCACTGCGATGTGTTTAATATCGACCAAAATGATATTGACAATCTGGACAATTATGACATGGCAATATTCTTCGGAATGGGATTGAAACTTTCCGAAGAACAAGTGGCAAAGGTACAAGCTATGGGAGAAAAGGGATTGCCCATTTACTTAGGCGCATCTACCACCAAAGGCTTAGAACTCACAAACCTCGACAGCGTAACGACCGAACAAGTAGACGATTATCTTGGAAACGGAGGAACACTGAACTATAAAAATCTGTTTTCCTATATACGTGCCAATATTGACGATAAGATAATAAACGTCCCCGACTCGGTGGAAGCACCTAAGGATATACCTTCGGATGTGCTGTTTTATACCGACGAAAGCGTAAGTTTTGAGGGTATTAAAGAATTTGAGGACTACTGCATAAAAGAGAAATATCATAAGCAGGGCAATAAAAAGGTTATTATTATGACTAGCATAATGGGACCTTTCAGTGTCGACCGTGAGCATTTTAACAGCCTTATAAACGAGTTGCAAAACAGAAACCTAAACGTCTACCCCGTTGCAGGCTTTGGCGGCAGACTTAAATTTATGCAAGAAATAGACCCCGACCTGATAGTTTATATGCCACACGGACGGCTTTCGCTGGGTGGTGGCAATGCCGATACAATTGTCGATTGGCTGAAAAAACAAAACGTTCCCCTACTCTGCCCTCTCACCGTGCATCAGCAATACGACGAATGGCTGGAAGACAAACAGGGAATGCTCGGCGGACTACTGAGCCAAAGTGTTACCATGCCCGAATTTGACGGAGGCATTGCACCTTATGCCGTGTTTGCCGAAACGCTTACTAAAGAGGGCTATGTGGTGTTTAAAGCCATACCCAACAGACTTAAAAAGTTTGGTGACATGGTGGAGAAATATATCGCCCTGAAGAAGATTGAGAATAAAGATAAAAAGATTGCTATCGTCTATTTCAAAGGACCTGGCAAAAACTCACTTATCGCTGCCGATATGGAGGTGCTGCCGTCAATGTTCAATGTACTTAATCAGATGAAACAAGATGGCTACAACTTGGGGAATCTACCTGAAAAATACGAAGATTTTAAAAACGACATTAACTCGCAAGGGGTAGTATTGGGGGCTTATGCAAAAGGAGCTTTCGACTCATACATAGAAAGCGGAAATCCTGAACTCATACCCACCGAAAAATATAATGAATGGTGTAAAGAGCTGCTACCGAAAAAAATGATAGCAGAGGTTGACGACAAATATGGCAAAGCCCCCGGCTCGTACATGAACTACTACAAAGACGGCAAGGAATATATTGCCGTGGCAAGAGTGAAATATGGCAATGTGGTACTCGTTCCCCAACCTATGCCAGCAGAGGGCGATGAGCATTTTGCCCTCGTTCATGGTGCAAATGTTGCCCCTCCACACTCCTATATCGCTCCGTATTTCTGGATACAAGAAGGTTTCAAAGCTGATGCGATGGCTCACTTCGGCACACACGGCAGCCTAGAATTTACTCCCGGCAAGCAAATTGCCCTTTCAGACTATGACTGGACTGATCCGCTAATCGGCTCCGTCCCTCATAGTTACATATATACAATCAGTAATATCGGCGAGGCTATGATTGCCAAACGCCGTAGTTATGCCGCAACAGTTACACACCTCACTCCTCCATTTATAGAGGCACAAGCAGCACACGACTATAGAGATTTGGTGAACAACTCCGACTCTTACGAAACGGCTAAAGGTGCCGTGAAAACAGAGTATGCCCTTGCTGTTAAAAAGGAGCTGGTGAAACGAGGTATGCACAAAGAATTGGGACTCGACAGCCTTGTAGAAACACCATATTCTGACGAGCAGATGAAACGTATAGAGAACTATCTGGCAGAACTCAACGACGAAAAAATTACAGGAGGTCTGTACACCATCGGTAAGGTCTACGACAACGACAAACTAAACGAAACGGTAAAGATGATTTACTGCGATGCCATCGCTCTGAATATGGCAGAGTTTGACATACTCAATGGAACGATAAAACGCGACGACCTGAAAACCAAGTCCCTATACGACTCTAAATATCTCAACAAAAGTAAGGCGGCAATAGATAAATTATTGCAAGGAGCATCAGCCGAAAGTATTGCAAAAAGCCTGCTAAAAGATAGTGATGTTGCAAGAGTACAGGCGTATAAGACTAAGCAAAGAACGCAGCTTGCCGAAATGATGAGAGCCAAACACGCAGAGAATGCAGATGCAAAGAAAGCAGGACATCCGTCAGCTATGCCACCACATGGCGCAAAAGAAGAAGACAAAACAGAGAAAACAGGACATGGGCATCAAGGGCATCCATCAGGAATGCCGAAAGTCAAAAAACAGGAGAACGGAGAGACTAAAAGCATGTTAAAATCTGCAATGAAAAGCGGTACAACACCCGACGCAATGACAGGTGCAAGCAGAAAAATCGAAGCACCAAAAGACTCGGTAGAAGAACCATACCTGCAAGCCTACAACGCTTTTTACAGCTCTGTCAACGATATTTTGACTAAACGCAAAGAGCTTGTGGAAAGTCCCGACCTCGAAATTAAAGGACTGCTCGATGCTTTTGCCGGCGGATTTGTGAACCCCAACTCAGGCGGCGACCCCATTGCAAACCCCGAGAGCGTTCCCACAGGAAATAATGTGTTCTCTATCAACGCCGAACAAACCCCGACAAAAGCTGCATGGGAAGTTGGCAAAAAACTTGGCGACGAAATTCTAGCCGATTACAAATCGAAAAACAATGGCGAGTATCCAAAGAAAATTAGTTTCTCACTTTGGGCAGGTAGTTTTATAGAATCGGAGGGAACAACAATAGCACAAATACTATATATGCTTGGCGTAGAGCCGGTGTGGACACCACGAGGGAAAATGGACAATATAAGACTGATAGACTCCAAAGATTTAGGACGCCCACGAATTGACGTTGTAGTACAAACATCGGGGCAGGTGCGAGATCTTGCAGCATCGAGACTGTTTATTATAAACAGAGCCGTAAAAATGGCGGCAGAAGCCAAAGATGAAGTCAACTTCGTAAGCTCCGGCATTGCTGATGCCGAGAAGATGTTGATAGACAAAGGGTTTTCGCCCAAGCAGGCACGAGACATGAGCTCGGGAAGAGTGTTTGGAGGTGTCAACGGAAACTACGGTACAGGAATCATGGGTATGGTCGAAAAAGGCGATGCTTGGGACAGCACCGAGCAAGTTGCCAAAACCTACATCAACAACATGAGTGCTGTGTATGGAGACGAAAACAACTGGGGAGAGTTTAGCAAGGGCATGTTTGAAGCAGCTCTGCTGAATACAGAAGTAGTCGTGCAACCACGACAGAGTAACACTTGGGGAGCCTTGAGTCTTGACCATGTGTACGAGTTTATGGGCGGATTAAATATCGCAATCAGACATGTTACCGGCAATGATGCAACTTCGTACTTCAACGATTTCAGAAACTCCAACAATCCCAAAATACAGACTTTGGAGGAAGCTATCGGAATAGAAAGCCGCACTACACTACTGAACGACAGGTATATAAACGAGATGATGAAAGGAGAAGCCACTAGTGCCGATGTTTTTGCCGAGACCTTTAGAAATGTATTCGGCTGGAACGTGATGAAACCCTCTGTTATCGACGATCGCCTATGGGACGATCTTTACGACACATACGTGATGGACAAAAAAAATCTTGGCATAAGAGAGTTCTTTGAAAGAGAAAACCCATACTCCCTGCAAGAAATGTCTGCAATAATGCTGGAAACTGTGCGCAAGGGCATGTGGGATGCATCTCCCGAGCAGATTAAGAACATGACGGAACTGCACGCAGAGCTTGTTAAAGACCACGAAGCGGGTTGCTCTGGCTTTGTCTGCGACAACGCAAAACTCCGCGACTTCATCTCGGAGAATCTGCAAGACGAACAGAAAACCGCATATAACGAACAGATTGACAAGGCATTGAAATTTAACTCCTCAAGCGAACAGGAAGCAGTGGTGCTAAAAAGCGACGATAAATCGAAAAAGCAAGCAAATAACATTGATAAGGATTTCAGCCTTGAAATAAACAAAAGCTTGATATTCTCGATTGTGGGACTTCTTATTCTTTTGCTAACTATGTTATATTTCAAGAAACGCAAGAAATAATGGCATCGCTCACTCTGCTCATATTTATTATGTCCTGCCTTAGCTCGGCTCTTCAAATGACTTTCATCGAGAAGACTTGGGCTAAGTGGGGATGGTATTTGATATTGGCAGCATTTGTGTATATAGCCCACACCTATGCCATTGAGCAAAGCTACGAGCTTATAAAAGCACAACTTGCTGACAAAGAGAAGATTATCAACTTCGTAGTACTGCTGATAATTGAAGCTAGTTTAGGGTTTATGGTAGCACTAAATCTGATAGACAACACAAGTAACAATAAGTTTAATAAAATGATTTTCAGTGTATTAAACAAGGTAATCGGGATTACAATATTCATTGCTTTATTTTATTTTGAATGCTTCGGCTATTTCTCGATAACAAGTAAAGACTTCAAAATAATGGCTCTGGCAATGGCTGTAATATTCCCCCTTGCCGTCTTTCTACTAGAAAAACTATTCAGCGCATTTATCTCCGAAAAAGAACAACGAATAGATCTCAAAATACTGATACACCTAATACAGTTTATTGGAGGTATAGCCTTGTCAATAATTGTATTGCGCCTACCTGTCAGCAATAGAGCCGGCGGCGGCGAAATAGCAATAAAAGGACTTGCAATATTTACGGCTATAGCCTTGCTATGCTTTGTTACAGGATATAAATTAAGGTTAAGGTCGGGATTTAGACAGAAAAAATGATTATTAAGTATAACTAAGAAATATGAATACAGTAACAAACATCCTATATTGGATTTCTACAGGATTACTTATCCCCGTGATAATAATACTGTTGATATTATTCGTCCGCTCACTGCTTACAATCGGGCAATTCTACGGCTCGTATATGAGTAAACTCAAATTCAACAAGAACTTCCAACATCTCGTTGACGAAATGACAAAGGAAAATGTACACGAATGCCTCAAGAACTTCGACGCTAAAGACAAGAACTCTCTCGGCTCTCGTTACCTCACAAAGGTAACAAACTCCGTTGCCTCCGAAGCTCATTACGACAGGCTACTAAATGAGTTTGAAATTGCGTCGCAAAAGGATATGGCTGTATGTCAAACTCTTGCGAAGCTAGGACCTCTCGTGGGACTAATGGGAACACTCATCCCAATGGGACCTGCCCTAGTGGGACTGGCATCGGGAGACGTGGCATCGATGGCTAGCAATATGCAGGTGGCATTCGCCACAACAGTAATCGGACTCTTCGTGGGTGCAGTAGGATTTATAGTCCTGCAAGTAAAAAGAAGATGGTTTGCCAGCGACATCACCGAATTAGAATTTATCTGCGAACTCCTGAAAGAACATCATGAGAATAAAAGCCTATAGCTTACAGCTTATTGCAAAAATTAAAACAAATGAGAAATAGAAAAAGACTATTCAGCCAACAAGAGGACATTGACCCGATGGCTACGGTTTCAAACCTATTTGACATAGCCATGGTATTTGCTTTAGCCCTGATGGTTGCTCTGGTATCAAGATACAACATGAGCGAAATGTTCTCGAAAGAAGACTTTACAATGGTCAAGAATCCGGGAACAGAACAAATGGAGATAATCACCAAAAAAGGCGAAAAGATAGAAACATATAAATCATCAAACTCTACCGATGCCAAAGGCAACAAAGGCAAAAGAGTCGGAGTAGCATATCAACTCGAAAACGGCGAGATAATATACGTGCCGGAGTAAAATACCAACATATCATGATTGAATCAGGACGCTGACAAGGCTAACTTTGCTACTTAAATTTAGCGTATAAATGAAGTTCTTAGCACTTGTTTTAATAATTGTATCAATGCTTCTTTGCAAGGCTTTCGGACAGCAGTACTCTGTATCCGGAAGAGTTGTGGATGCTAAAAATAATACTCCCATTGAGTTCGCTATCGTAGTCATAACTAATAATGAGCTATGGGCAATCAGCGATGACAAAGGTCTTTTTAGCATAAGCAAAGTCCCGCAAGGAAGCAAGAAGCTAAAAGTAAATATTTTAGGATACGTAGAAAAAACTATCAATGTTGAAGTACTAGACAATATCGACAATTTAACAATCAAACTAGAAGCAGACAATTTATCTATTGAAGAGGTTGTGGTTACAGCACAAAGAGAAGACGAGATAACAACATCCTACAAAATCAACAGTAAAGCTCTGGAACACGAGCAAATAATGAATATCTCTGATATTCAGAGCCTTCTGCCCGGAGGGAAGACTATCAACGACGATAACTTTGCCACATCGGCACAGCGTTTCAGCCTCAGAAGCGAGAGCAATGAGAAGGGTAATGCGTCCTTTGGAACAGCCGTAGAGGTTGACGGAGTGCGACTGCAAAACAATGCGTCGTTTGGGGAAAGCTATGGTGTAGACACTCGCAATGTAGCTACGGCAAATATCGAATCGGTGGAAGTGATTACTGGCATCCCTTCTGCAGAATACGGCGACCTGTCGAACGGGATAGTAAAAATCAATACCAAAAAAGGGCTAACACCACTAACTGCCATTGTAACGATAAATCCAAACACTAAGCAGATAGGCATTAACAAGGGTTTTTCATTAGGTTCTAATCTTGGGATTGTCAATGCAAGCGCAGAGCGAACAAAATCCATATCAGATATAACATCTCCACATACCTCTTACGACAGAAATGCTTTGGGGCTGAATTATTTTAAAGCCTTTGAGAATAGGCTCACTCTCACTGCCGGAATATCCTTAAATATAGGCGGATACAACACCAAAGCCGATCCCGACAAATTTGTAAACACCTACACCAAACAAAAGGATAACAATTTTAGAGCTAACATTAAAGCTGACTGGTTTCTGAATAAAAGCTGGATTACAAATCTTGATATGTCCGGCTCCGTAAACTACTCAAACAAATTTAGGGAACAAAACGAGAACAAAAGCAGCTCATCGTCGCAGGCAGCAATACACAGCACCGAAAATGGATATTTTATAGCGACCGATTATGACGAAAATCCTGATGCGCCTATTACCCTGATGCCCACAGGATACTGGTATTTGTTTTCATATTACGACAACAGACTGATAGATTACTCAGCAAAGCTAAGAGCCGACCAAGTACGTAAATTCGGACTTCACACAAACAAAATACTATTTGGCATTGATTACAACAACAGTGGAAACCTTGGACGAGGCGAGTACTATGACGATATGCGCTATGCTCCCACATGGCGAGAGTATGTGTTGAGCGACATGCCCCACATCAACAACATGGCGGTATATCTGGAAGATAAACTTAACAGAGAGATTAATTCAAGCTCCAACATCACTGTATCAGCAGGGCTTCGCTCCGACAATACGTATATAGATAAATCGGAATACGGATGGACTAGCAATATATCGCCACGCATAAATGCAAAGTATTCTAAACGTTTGGAGAATAATGTTTTTTTGCAGAGCTTTAATGTCTACGGAGGATGGGGGAAATCAGTAAAACTGCCTAGTTCACAAATTCTATACCCCGAGCCGTCGTACTCGGATGTTCTCGCATTCACTCCCGGTTCTACTTCCGACAACATTGCATACTACGCCTATTACACCTTGCAGAACGAGCCTATCTATAACCCATCGCTGAAATGGCAAAGCTCAAATCAGTTTGAAATAGGCTTTGGTGCAAAGCTCAAAATCGCAGATGTAAAAATATCAGCATTCAGAAATAAAACTGTCAATCCATATATTTCTGAAACCATATATCTGCCATACACATACAAAAGAACAACGCAAGAGGCAATAGAAAACAGCCTTATACCAAGCGATGATAGACAATACACCATAGACCAAAACACAGGAATTGTCAGCATTCACGATGCGAGTGGCAAGATATCCAGCTATGAGCTTGAATATAAACAGGTAAATATGTTTCAAGCAAGACGACGATACACCAACGGCTCGCCTAGCACTCGAATGGGGCTCGATTGGATTGTAGACTTTGCACAGATTCCTGCAATAAAAACATCTCTTCGTATTGATGGAAATTATTACTACTACAAAGGCATAGAGGAGAACATAACTGCATGGAAACCAAGTTCTTCGCAAATCATGGCAAACGGCGAACAATATAAGTTTATAGGATACTACGTCGGGACATCAGCAACAAACATAACAAGCTCTAGCGCAAGCGTTGCAAACGGAAGTATATCTAAGCAAGTGAACAACAATCTGACCGTGATAACACATATACCAAAAATCCGAATGATTGTAACTTTAAGACTAGAAACATCATTGTACAACTACAAACAGAACCTCAGCGAGTATAGCAATGGCGATAGAGGATTTATCTTAGAAGACGGAGCAGAGGGTTTCACAGGAGATAATGCCGATATATACAACAAAGGCAAGTATGTTGCCGTATATCCACTTTACTACACAACATGGGAAGACCCCGACACAAAAATACCTTTCAAGGAAAAATATCTATGGGCAAAAGAAAACGACAGCTTCCTATACAACGAACTCTCCAAACTTGTGATGAAATCAAACACTTCTTACTACTTTAATGCCAAGAAGATATCAGCATACTACTCCGCAAATATCAATATCACAAAGGAAATTAGGGATATTGCCTCTATCTCGTTCTTTGCCCGAAATTTTACACACAATATGAGGAGAATAAAATCCTCAGACAACAATACAGAAAGTTCATTATTCGACAGCTCCTATGTTCCAAAATTTTATTATGGACTGTCGATGAGATTGAAATTTTAAATCATATTTAATTAATTAGAAATAGTTTATCAATGAAAAGGATAATTTATCTAGCAGTATTGAGTATCACCACATTGTGCTACTCGTGTAATAACAACGACGACGATATCGTAACAACAGATGTAAACGTAAAACTCGTGTATCCACAAGAAAACGGAGCAGAGCCAAAAGAAGGAGTAACAGTCAAGTTTACAGATGCAAACGGCAGCACCTTCGAGCAAACAACAAACTCTAGTGGTGTAAGTACATTCAAAGTGCCTTATGGTCTTTACGAGGCATCGGCAAGCGACAAGCGTTCTGCCGAAGGATATGCTTATATATACAACGGAACAAAAAGTAACATCGACATTAACAGCTCGTGGACGATAAACGATACTGTTACTTTAGAATTGATGGAAACCGAAGCAGGTCAAATCATAATCAAGGAGCTGTACGTAGGCGGATGTCCAAAAGACGACGGTTCTGGGTCCTTCTCGTTTGATAAATACGCAATACTCTACAACAACTCCGACCAAAGCGCAACACTCGACAATCTATGCTTGGGCATGGTATTGCCTTACAATGCAACAAGCACTAACGCTGACTATATAGGCGACAAGCTGTACTACGAGGCAGAAGGATGGATACCTGCAGGAAACGGCTTCTGGTATTTCCAAAATGCCGTAACTCTTGAACCGGGAGAACAAATAGTGGTTAATTGCATAGGAGCTATCGACAATACCCAAACATATAGTCAGTCTATAAACTTTGCAAACTCGGAGTACTATTGTTGTTATGACATCGAAGATTATTATAACACGAGCTTCTACCCTGCCCCCGCAAGTGTAATCCCAACAAGTAACTATTTGATGGCTTATAAGTATGGTGCCGGAAATACGTGGCCACTAAGCGTGAGTTCTCCTGCATTCTATATATTTAGAACAAAAGACTCAACTCCCGCTACTTTCGGTACTGACGAGAGCAACCTGAATTACCATAAAGGAACAGTTAGTCCCATTAATGCTCGCAAGAAAGTGCCTACCGACTGGATACTCGACGGCATTGAGGTGTTTGCAGCAGGCAAGGACAACAACGTAAAACGTCTGACTGCAAATATTGATGCAGGACAAATTTCTATGACCTACAAACTGGGATACTCGCTTTACAGAAATGTGGACAAAGAGGCTACAGAAGCTATCTCTAAGAATGCAGGCAAGTTGGTTTACAACTACAATATGGGCACAGAAGTAGATGGCACAATGAGCACAGACCTTAGCGGAATTGATGCTGAAGCCTCTATAAAAAATGGAGCTAGAATCGTTTATATGGATACAAATAATTCCTCAAAGGATTTCCACCAGCGCGAAAAAGCATCGCTTCGAAACTAAACTGAATGCAAAAGCTAATATATATATTGCTTATTTTGGGCGGAGCTTTATGCTCCGCCTTAAGCACAACTGCACAAAAAGCAGCTTGGGCGGATATTGGCTTTGCCAAACAGTATGAAGCATGGCTGTCGAGCAGTAATGCATCGGGACTGAAATATAGTCCCATCGACACTATTTCGACGGTGGAACTATATACTACATTCAGAAAAGGAGACTTTATAAACTATAATCAATCAAATAATAGCTACAATCTTGGAGGACAGGCAGAATCTTACTTTAGACTAAACCCTAAAGTAGTATTCTACGGAAACATCTGCTACAACAATTTTAATGGTAAAAACATGGGTGGCTCTGCGTTTATTCAACCCGAAATTGCCCCATTCAATATTGTTGAATATGCCGACTCAACGAGAGGTGAAAAGAAAATGGAAAGATACAAGCTCGCCGGTGCTACTGCCGTGAGCCTGAACAACAAACTAAGTCTAGGTGGCAGAATTGACTACACTGCTGCCAACTACTCTAAAGTTAAGGACTTAAGACACACTAACAAGCTTATGGACTTAAGCCTATCAATAGGAGCAATGTACAAAATAGGGAATATTGCAGACTTGGGACTAAACTACATTTTTCGGAAGCGAGTGGAAGAACTAACTTTCAAAGTATACGGAAAAACCGACGAAATTTACAACTCCCTTATTTCGTGGGGAGCATTCTGGGGAGCAACAGAAACTTTTAGCGACAACGGTTTTACCAGAAGCGGAGACAATAAACCTTTAACAGACAAATATAATGGTGCATCCCTACAAATAGATCTAAACCTAAGCTCTAGGCTAGACTTCTTCAACGAATTTTCGTATATGAGAAGACAGGGATACTTCGGCATAGACTCATACAGCTCAATAATATACACAGAACATAGTAGCAACATTATACAATACAATGGAAGTCTATCCCTAAAGCAGAAAAGAATATTGCAAGTGTTGAACCTTAAATTGAACTATGAGAAGCTGGAAAATCTGAAAAATAATTATAGTACCATTTATGTACCAGAGCAAAGTATATCATACACAGAGTACTACGAGCCCTCAAAGGTACTAAACAAAACAAACACCAACCTAACCATTGAATATCAAGCACATATAGACTACAACAACTTTAACCCAAAATGGAGTTTTGAGCTAGGAGCAGACTTTAGAAACAGAGAGCTTACAGCATCGATATATCCATACTATCGAAAACAATCTATCAATCAAACTATTGGAAGATTGTCAGCAGAAAGGAATTTTATCAAAGGCATTAATATGTACAATATAAGACTGGGAGGACAGTTTTCAAGCGGCAGTGGAACCGTAAAAGACGACGGGACTTATTTAAGCCCTACGGAAGGTCAAAGTCCCCCTCGCTCTACCGATTTTAATCTTTACCGAGAATACGAATACCTCACAATCAACAGCATCAAAGCCAATGTCGGGTTAGGATACTCTCGCTTGCTAACCGAGCATAAAATCAGAGGATATGCCCGTATCGATTATCAATTTACAAAAGCGCAAGACATAAAACATATAGACGGTGATACCTTTAACGAGCTGAGTCTCGTTGTGGGATGCTCGTTTTGATGTTATAATAAAACAATACTATGAATTCAATAATCCGCTGTGAGAACATAACTCACTATTACGGCGACAGACTGATTTACGAGAACCTAAACTTCTCTGTAGAAGAAGGAAAAATACTTGGGCTGTTAGGGAAAAACGGTACAGGAAAAACCACAATCATCAATATCCTGAACGGCTACCTGAAAGCTCATTCAGGCAAATGCTACCTATTTGACGAGGATATAGAAAAAATGAGACCGGAAACAAAATCCAGAATAGGACTACTGCTTGAAGGACATGTGCAACACAGCTACTTCAACATTGTACAGCTGGAAAAATTTTACCGCCAGTTCTACCCAAACTGGAAAAGCGAACCCTACTGGGAACTAATGGAAAGACTAAAAGTGACAAAGAAACAGAAACTATCGACCATGTCGTGCGGACAGCGTTCGCAAGTAGCTCTAGGACTAATACTTGCGCAAGATCCTGAACTGCTAATCCTTGATGATTTCTCGATGGGGCTAGACCCCGGATATAGACGACTATTTGTAGACTACCTACGAGAATATGTAACATCTACCAATAAAACAGTATTCCTGACTTCGCATATAATACAAGACATGGAACACTTGATAGACGAAACAATTATTTTGGATTATGGCAGCATATTACTGCATGAAAAAACAGAGCATATCATGAACAACTTCAAACGCTTTCGCTTTTCGTGCTCTGAGCTAAAAGATCTAAATGAATTGGAAGAGATTTATAATGCAGAGCTATATCAGAACAAAGCAGAGATGTATTCATTCCTAAACGAGAATGAAATAAAAGACTTGCTTAATAAGAGAGAAATCCCTAACGATGATTTAAGTTGTGAAACCCTGAACCTAGAGGACGCCTTTATCGGACTGACAGGTAAATATTAATTAGAGTCCGTCTATAAAGTCCAATCTCTGCGTTATGCTCGCTTTACGAATTAGTCATTTACACAAAAAAACTCCTAATTCACAAAGTTTCGCAAGCCTTGATCTTGAACTTTATAGCTCAGACACCTGACATTATGGACAGACACTAATCAGCAAAATACAAGAATCTAAAAATAAAAAAAATGACAAAAGCAATATTCTATAAGGAATGGATAAAACTAAGGGGGGTAGTCATTAGTATGGCTGCAATATTCATACTTCTCGGTATTTATCTGGTGATGAGCACCGAGAGCAAACTCCGAATTGCAGGCAGTGCACACTTATGGGCAATGGTGTCGCAAAAGGACATAAACATGCTTGCTCTACTAAAATATTTTCCAATTGTTGCCGGACTAGTTATTGGCATGTTTCAGTTTATTCCAGAAATGAACAAACGTAGCCTAAAACTCACCCTACACCTACCTATTGCCGAACGAAAAACAATTGTTACAATGATGCTGTTTTGTGCGAGTATCCTTCTGGCTGTTTTTGTGGCAACATGTCTGATTATATTTCCTCTGCTAAGTAGCTCCTTTCCGTGGGTAGTATTAAACGCTTGGCTGGCTGCTGCAAGCCCTTGGTTTCTGGCAGGACTCTCAACATATTTTCTGTGTGTTTGGGTTTGTATAGAACCCGCATGGAAACGCAGAATTGCAAATGGCGTAATTGCTGTAACACTCATAAGCTCATTCATTGTGAGTGCAGGCTGTTTTGGATATATATACATGACCCCTACCCTAATTGCAATAACTCTGATATGCGCATTATTTCCGTTCCACTCGGTAATCAGGTTTAAAGAAGGCGTTCAAGATTAACTCAATCAAATTACGATGAAGAATTTAGTTCAATATATAATTATTATCATATCCACACTACTGCTGTTGTGGGTATTGCCCCAGCTACTGAAAATGACGACATACGAGCGCACTTCTTATGACTTTGCCTACTTCTCGTCATTATTGGAGGATTTTATCGAAACCAAAGTAGATGGCAAAGAAATTAAACAATTTGACCTTAAAGGCAACGAATACTCGGAGAAACAATACGACAGCATTGTCCCCTTACTAAACTACCGTCAGCTTCTGAAAGACAACGCCCTACCCGATTCGCTTTTCGGAATGGAAATAAACGGAAAGATACTCCAAGCCCACCACCTATATTTCAGATATTCGCCAAAAACAAAAAACAATAGAGGTATTGCACTATACCCTATGTTTGAATCAATGTCCGGCAGAGTTAACCTGTCAGCACCTGACGATATGTTCACCCTAAAAAATAAAATATCGTTCATTGATGCCGAGACCAATAAGGTAAATGAAGCAAAAAGTCGCATGTTTCAAGAACGACTGGAAAAACTGGATTTCCAATTTCCGGCTCAATGGTTGGCTGGAAACCCCTCCGAAAGAAAACCTTACGACGAAGGATGGTTTGCACTCGACAGCAAAGATGACCTGTATCATATTAAAATGGTAAATGGAAAACCATTCATCAAAAACACAAAGCTACCAGATGGTATAAAGGTGGAATATATGAGCACCATAGAAACAGCAAATCACAGGTTCTACGGCTTTATATTTACCAAAGACGGAGAAGTATATTATTTGGAGGACATTACATACAAGCCTGTAAAGATTCCTATTGACAAAATGAATATCGACAAAGAGCAACTGACAATACTGGGGAACATTATGTATTGGACTGTTTATCTGACCTCCGACACAGAACGTAAGCACTATGCCCTACGAAACGACAACTTAGAACCCGTTGCTAAATACACCCAAACCCGAGAAAACATAGTATGGGATCGAATTAAACTCTGGGCTTTCCCCTCGATACTGACACTAGAAAGCTCCAACTCGACATTTATATATCCTCGCTTTTCTCAATTATCGATGCTAGCTCTAGCTCTTGGTTTCATCTGCGTGCTCGTATTTATTGCTCTATACAGAAAGAATTCAACAAAATCAGTAATTTTACACTCCTTATTTATCCTTATAACAGGCGTTTGTGGACTATTGGCAGTGCTACTATTCACACGCAGGGACAGAACAAGAAAGAATATAATACATTTAAAATAATAAAATCATGAGACGTAATTTATTAGTAATCGCCTGCATAGCAGCAATAGCGCTCTACAGTTGCGAAAACAAATCTGGCAGCCAAAAAGAAGATAGCAAACAGGAAACTAGCCAACAAAGCACAAGTGTTCAAACATTCAAAGTTGACGACCTTATGGAAGAGGCTCCAATGTTTATAGACAAAGAGATTAAGTTGGTTGGCGATGTTACCCATACCTGCAAGCACTCGGGCAAAAGATGTTTCCTCGAAGGCGAGAAAGAATCGTACACTGTAAGGGTCGAGGCTGGTGGCGACATAGGAGGCTTTAACCGTGAACTGGTTGGAAACACAATATGTGTTGACGGTGTGCTTAAGGAAAGACGCCTAACAAAAGAATATATCGACCAGTGGGAGGAAAAGGTTAAAGAAAAAGAGCAAAAAGAGGATGGCTCGGCAGAGTCTTGCCAAGCAGAAATGAGCAATATCGACAAAATGCGCCAGTGGATGGCTGACAATGACAAAGAATATTACTCTATATTCTATGTCGACGGCAAAAGCTACGACATTGTCGATTAACATTGCCTACAGACGGACAAGCGACCTCTCAATTCTTTGAATCCAAGATATATGCATTAGAGAACTGTAGTAAACAAACGTTTAAAGCTCAATAAAATAAAGCTTTTAGCGATTGATGCATAGTTCTGCTATGGTGAAGCGAGGCGTTTATTTTGAAGAGATTTGAACGCGTAATATGGTAGACTGATGCATATTCTGGGTCGTACAAACGACTATTGAGAAAATGTCTAGAAACTAAAAATTACATATACATGCAAACAAGTGCAAAAATAAGGAAATGGCTAAGAATTGTGCACCGCGACTTGGGTTATCTGTTGGTTGGGATTACACTGATATACGGAATGTCAGGATACTTGCTTAATCACATGGATGGCAAAGACCCTGCCTATGAGACTACCGAAGAGCATTTAAAGTTTCAGGCAAATCTTTCTGTTGACGAGTTAGAAAAAGCGTGGCTCGAATATGGCAATCTACCTCCTTCAAGAAAGATAAGCGAGAACGAAAAAGGCTTTTACAAAATAATGCTAAACGGCGGTATCGGGGTTTACAATGTCAGCACTGGCGATTTGGATTATGAATTTCATCGGCAAAAAAAGTTCATCTATTACATAAACAAATTGCACTACAACCGCACAAAAGGATGGACCGTCATGGCTGACTTCTTTGCCTTTGGACTGATATTCCTTGCCGTGTCGGGAATGTTCATTGTTCCTAAAAAAAAAGGACTTATGGGGCGTGGAAAATGGTTTGTCCTTGCGGGACTGCTGATTCCTATCTTGTGGATAATATTTACAAAGTAGAGCCTGATGTAGAAAGTCTACATCAGAGAGAGAGTCGTAAAATGAATATTCAAAGCTCGATAAAATAAAGCCCTTGTCGACTGAGGCATGTGGAGGAGACAAAAGCTAGCGAAGCATTTATCTTTAGAGGCTTGGGCACGTAATAGCTAAGCCAATGCATATCCTGGCTTAAACAAGCGGCTATTTCGGTCAGACCGTGCCGCTGTTTTCGGAACAAACCTGCGACTTAGGAAAGTTGCCTGAGGAAGCAAGGAGAGTGGCTCATTTGGGCTACCCTCCTTGCTTGTGGTGCTACCTTTTTTGCTAGAAGTTATAACTAACAGAGAAATTCCATGTTGCCCCATTTCCGAAGTACACTTTGTTGTCCATATTAATTCCTTGCCACATCTTATCTTTGTCGGCAGAGTGGATGTTTGTATCAGACTGCGATATGTACTGTTTGTCCAAAAGATTGTTTACATTCAGGCGAAACTTAAACGAGTCGTTATTTTTCAGATACCACCGATATGTTACCCCAGCATCGAGCAATCCGTACGAAGGGAGCTTTAACGAGCCCTCGTGGTCTTTGTCATTGAAGGCTGAAGGGTCTATAGCAGCATATAATTGGCTACAATGTCGATAGTCTACATCGACAGAGAAGTTCTTTGTAATTCTGTAATTTCCCATTAGGCCTAATGTTGTTTGAGCGGCATCTCCAACTTTCACCCCATCTAAATATAGAGTATTCCCACTACTGGTTATGGGCTTGCGATTCTCATCCCAGAGATTTGCATCGACATTGCCAGAATATTCCCAATCTCCAATAGATGCAAATCCACTAACTGTAAAGTCTCTTGTCAGTCTCGCTTCAAACTCTAGTTCTGCTCCCATGTGTAGTTCTGCAACATCCTCAAACAATGCCACATCATCTCTAGCTCCGTCATCATCAAAATCGCCAACTTTACGTACTTGTCTGTCACTCCACTTCGTGTAATATGCGTTAAAATCTATATCCAGCACTTTACTCCTGAACCCATACCCCAGTTCCAGACCAAGTATTCCCTCGTTGCCCACGTCGTCGTTTACCTCGTTGGTATTGTTCAGAAAAAGGTTGTCGAAAAAAGGCTGTCGCGAGAAGTATCCAGCATTTGCAAACACGTTGTGTTTTTCGTTTATGTTGAAATTTCCTCCTGTTTTTATATTAAATCCTGAGTGATTCAACTTTTTAGAAACTTGCTCTTCTGGATCTGAGTATGTGTAATAATCAAAACGCTGATACCCTTGATTTGATACAGCTCCTTGCACAAATGCAGATAGTCTGTCAGATTTATATTCAAGCTGACCAAAGGCTCCAGTATAGGCTATACGTTCATTATTTTGGTAATCTAGTTTCTCGTCATACGATCTGTTTCTGCCTGTCCAAAACATATAAGGACTAGCCTCAAACTCTTGAGTGTAAACACGCCCAGCAGGATTAACGTCTTGAAATCCTTGTGCGTTATAGTTATCGTCCCAATACCCGTCTAATCCCCATAGATTGTCGACCAATCGGTAATGCTCCCCGAAGTAACTTCGGAGGTCTGCTCCAACATTAAAAGCCCAATGCTCGTTTATCTGATGATTGAAGTTGCTGACCGCCCCCACCCACCGGTGCATATTCATTGATGCACGACGAATAACACTATTGCTGTATTCGCCTATTGTTCTGCCGTCAATGTTGTAGTCCTTCTCGGCACTATTTATCGCCTTGTTGTTCAGTTCTATTTTATCGAAATCTATCTGCCCATTGTCGGTATAAACAATATTCTTGCTGGAGCCATAATTTCCTGTTCCTCCACCTTGACCTACGGATGCATATATCACCGTCGATAGTGACGACCTCTTACTAAGCGTCCAATCCCAGTTTAGGTTGAGTACTGGTTTGTGATAGAAATTCTTTCGCAACGAATACTCCTTGCCCTTGTAGTACCCCCAATTGTTGTTGAATTTTTGTTCTAATTTTGAGATGTCGCCATCTTCATTCCTATCATATGTTGATATTGTTTTTGAGTAGTTCTGGTTGTGCCATTGCGGAGCACCTGTTGCCGACAAGTTAAAGGAGTGTTTGTCCGAGGGTTTGTATCCTATTGATATAAAATAAGTCTGCCCTTGCCCTTGCGTTCCGTCATTATACCCATTTCCTTGCCAGTGGGACAGGAGCAGACTCATACCCCAGCCACTCTTGTTCAATCCTGTCGAGTACGATGCTGTGTATTTCATGTATGCATCGTTTCCAAACAACATCGCTGCTCGCCCTCCCTTTTGTGTATCAGTGGCTTTTGTAACAACATTGATTGTAGCACCTACAGAAGAAATCGCCAACTTCGACGAACCTAGTCCTCGTTGCACCTGCACTACGTTGGCAACTTCAGTTAGTCCCTGCCAGTTAGACCAGTACACCCTTCCATCTTCCATCCCGTTCACTGGTTGTCCGTTAAAAAGCAAAGCCAAATTTTCTTGTGCAAATCCTCGAATATTTATTCTAGCTTCACCATAGCCTCCAGCTTGGCTAGCAACATACACCGAAGGAGTGTTTTTCATCAATTCTGGAAACTCCTGATTACCCGATTTTGTTTGTATTTCTGGCAACTTGATGGTCGATACTGCCACTGGGGTTTCTCTGTCTTTAGCAATGTCAACTACCCCTTTTCCTGTTACAACAACTCCTTTCAGTGCCTCGGCATCAGGGCTAAGAAGGATAGTACCTAACTCCTTGGCAGAAGCATCAGAAGTGCGTACATTAACATCTTGCGATAGGTATCCGATATAGGATATGTGAATTACTTTGTTGCCCGCCTCAAGAGATAACGTAAAGTTCCCCTGCGCATCGCTTGTCGTTCCGTTTGATGTACCTTTCTCCACAACGTATGCTGCTACTAAAGGTTCACGAGTTTCCGTGTCGACAATCTTTCCTTTAATTACTCCCTGAGAATACACCAATGATGCGCTAATAATCAAAAGACTTGTTGTTAATAACTTAAGTAAATTTGCTTTCATGTGTTTAATATTTTGTAATAAGCTTGTAGGTTATAGGCTGTAGGCTTTTGCTGGGTTAATCATCCTACTGTGCAAGAGCTTTGTTCCAATGGCAAGCTTTATAGTTTTTACATTCTATTTTGCTTCCCAAAAGCAACGTTTTGGAGACACAATGGCGTTTTCTTTTTTTAGTTCTGTCATTGCCTTGTCAACTTCTTTTTTATCTAGACCTGCCATTTCGGCAATTTCTCCTGCCTTCATAGGCTTCCCTAGCTTCTTCATAACTGTCAGTACTTTGTCTTTTGTATCCATCTTCGTTTATTTTTAATTGATATATATGTCAAATTATTAGTCGTCTTCAAATTAATTGATAAGGATGTCTATCTATCAAAAGTCAATGCCTTTGCGTTTCTATTCTTATCAAGAATTATTTCTTTTCCGTTATTCTCAGTCTTGTAAACCACCTTCCCGTTTATTATTGTCGTATCTATCATAATATTGAATTGTTCACCCTCCATAGGCGACCAAGCACATTTTGAGTATATATTTGCCACCTTAACTTCAGTACTAATATCTCTGCTTAGCAATACCAAATCGGCAAAATACCCCTCTCTGATGTATCCTCTTTTATGTACTTTGTACGCTTTTGCTGGGGCATGACACATCTTATCTACCACAAAAGAGAAGGGCAAGTTACGCTTAAAAACCATATCGGCAAACATGGGTAAGGAAAACTGAACTAGTGGCAGTCCAGCTGGGCATTTAAAGTAATTAACATTGGCTTTTTCCTCCTTCGTGTGTGGAGCATGGTCAGTGGCAACAACATCGAGTCTCCCATCAATAAGTGCCTCCCATAGTGCTTCTCGGTCGTCAGCAGATTTCACCGCAGGGTTACATTTTATCTTACTTCCCAAAACGTCATAATCCTTGTCACTATAACGTAAGTGATGCACACACACCTCAGCCGTTATTAGTTTATCTTCAAGGTCTTTGTTGTTGGCAAACTGTTTCATCTCCATCGCTGTTGTCAGGTGCAAGACATGCAGTCTACTTCTATGCTTCTTGGCAAGTGCGATGGCTTTACTACTAGACTTGTAGCAAGCCTCAGCATTTCTAATTTCAGGATGATATTTAACAGGAATATTGTTGCCATACTTCGCCTTATATTCCTCTTTCTTTGCTTCGATAAGAGCTTCGTCTTCGCAGTGGGTGGCAATAAGACAGGGCGAATGCTCGAATATTTGTTCCAGAGCTTTGTCGTCGTTTACTAGCATGTTGCCAGTCGACGAGCCCATAAACACCTTCACTCCGCATACTCGTTGGGGGTCTATTTTTTTTATCTCTTCGATATTGTCATTGGTAGCACCAAGGTAAAATGAATAGTTGGCATAGGACTTTTCTTCCCCCAAAGCAAATTTAGCATCCAAAGCCTCAATAGTGATGGTTGGTGGATTGGTATTCGGCATTTCCATTATCGATGTTACCCCTCCTGCAATAGCGGCACGAGTCTCCGATTCTATGTCTGCTTTGTGTGTCATACCTGGCTCACGAAAATGCACTTGATCATCTATCACTCCGGGCATAAGTATTTTTCCGCCAGCATTTATAATTTCCCCGTCGAACCCGTTGAGCAAGGTGTCCTTGCCATACTCTATTTGTGCAATGTATTCTCCGTCAATCAATACAGAGCCTTGATTTTCTGTTCCTTCATTGCAAATAAGAGCGTTCGTTATTAGTATTTTCATGTGTTTAAAATTCTGCAATAAGCTGTAAGCCTTAGACTTTATGCTTTTGCTGGGTTTATCATCTATTGTCGAGCCTCTATTCCCCATCAGTCTTTTGTAATCTCGATGGTCAGTGTTATTCCCCTCTTTCCTACACAAGCATCATCAGCACTGTAAGGAATCGTAACGCTAACACTGTCGGGTACAGCACCACTATTCATCTCTATCACCTTGCTCCAGAAGCCTTGGGCATCGAACACCCAGCCATCTTCGGCATCCTTGTTCAGGTAAGGTTCTAAAGAGACAGTCGCGCTTGTCGTTGTTGCCAACTCCTTGTCCCATGCTCCACCATTAGAGGCGTAAGGTATTAGACTATTAAGCTTATATCCGCCATCTTTGAGGCTTGCACCGCAGACACTTATTGTCTTGTCGCCAAAAATGGCTGTACGGTCGTTGCTTACAGCGTTGATGTAGATGTTTGCTGATTCCGAGCCTACACAGAATCCTGCTTTCTCGTAGTAGTAAGTGAATACTGTAGTGTTATCCACCTTTAAGTTGTCAGACGAGTAAGATGTTGCATCATCTATCAGCGAGCCATCCTCTGCCCATACCGACACTTCTTCTAGTCCTGCATAAGGCATATAGCTTACAAGATTGATATCATGAGTAGCATCTACACATACCTCCATTGTAAGGTCGGACATGCTGTGTGGCAGACAATTGGTAGTAACAACTATGTACGCACTATCCTGACACTGACCGTCAACAGTAAGATAGTACTTAAACTTCTCCTCGCCCACAAAACCGCTCTTTGCTGAGTACGACACCGTCTTGTCGGCATTTAGCTTTGCTGTACCGCCTTGGTCGGGAGTTCCGATTCTGTCAAGAGTCACAGGGCTATACTTTATACTGTCTAGCACAGGTATAGTTATGGGCTTGCCGTCGGAGATGGTAGCATAGTAGTTCACTGCCACAACTTTGGGCAGAACTGTTACCGCAGAAATAGTAGACTCGGCACTGTTACATTCCCCACTTTGCACGAGTGCGCGGAACTGATATACAGCATCTTTGCGCGAGTCGTTTTTCAAGTTTGCTGTGGTGTACACATCTTCCCCTGCTCCGTCGGGGCTTGCTGTTGCCCAGCTTGCACCATCGTCTGTAGACACCTCCCAACGGAGGATGTTGCCAACATAGTCATTTAGCGTTATACTCGTTGTAGTATTGTTACAGATTTTTTCTACTGTGCTTGCTATACCTCCCACGGAAGTTGGGTCTACCAATATTGTTACTTCGTTGCTTGTTGCTGCACTGCACTCACCGCTTGTCAGCTGTGCTCGGAACTTATAGCTGAACTGGCTTGTACCTTCATTGACAAGGTCGGCTGCGGAAACGGTGAAGTTGGCGGTGGTGCTAGTTTCTGTTGCTGTTACAGCAGACCATGTTGCACCGTCATCCTTAGAAACTTCCCAAACTATCGTTCCCACATGCCCACTTAGAGTCAGCGTCGTGCCTGAACCTGCGCAAACAGTTGTCGCGCTCGGCGTGATTTCTCCTCCCACGGAAGTTGGGTCTACCAATATTGTTACTACGTTGCTTGTTGCTGCACTGCACTCACCGCTTGTCAGCTGTGCTCGGAACTTATAGCTAAGCTGACTTGTGCCTTCATTGACAAGGTCGGTTGCGGAAACGGTGAAGTTGGCGGTGTTGTCAGAACCTGTTGCCATTACCCAGTCTGATGTGGCATCGTCGTAGCGTTGCCATACTATCGTTCCCACATGCCCACTTAGAGTCAGCGTCGTGCCTGAGCCTGCGCAAACAGTTGTCGCGCTCGGCGTGATTTCTCCTCCCACGGAGGTTGGGTCGACGGTCACCCTAACTACCTTTGAGTATTCAGTGCCACACGCTCCACTTTCCACTACGACTCTGAAGCTGGTGGGGCGGAGCAGTCTACTAACCGTATTACTAGACATAGCATTGCGAATAATTTTCAGGTCTGAGAAAGTTCCGTTTTCTGAGCTTTCCCAACGAACAATATCACCAACGTAGTCATTTAGTTCCAACACTAGCTCGTCCACACCCAGACAAAGGTTAGCATCTGCATTGTCTTTCACGCCGAGCGTTCCACCCTGTGTTTGAGCATCGACAGTTACTGTCGCTTCTGTCGTAAGAACAGCATCGCAGGCAAAATCAGTATGCTCTGCCTTAATTCCATAAGTTGCCGTTGCTGCTGGTGCTGTTATTACAAACTCTATCTCGCCCATTGACTCTAAGCCATTTACGGGATCTCCTACGGCATTGCCTGTTGCGATATCATATAGTTGGTAGGCAACATTTGCTTCACTGCCGTCTAGTGTCAACACGGCATCAGTGCCAACACAGGTGCTCACATCAGACTCTAAGAACTCATAGTTGTCCATAGGTCTTCCCGAGCCACCATCGATGATACCTGTTTCATCGGCACTACCCATTCCACCACCTTCAAGGCCATCGCCCCAGCCATTTTCAATAAGACTTGCACGTGCACTTTCGCCTTCGCAATACTCACTCAGTCCGCCGTGGAACTTCACGTTTTGTTTAGCGTCTCCTGCTTCCACCTGCCCGTTCCAACTGATTAGAGTAGCATCGTAGTTTGCCACAGACAGCTCTGCTCCTTTGAACAGATGTTCGGCATTGGTCAATATTTTGATTTTCCAATCTTCTAGAGACTGGTCGAAAGCTTCGGCATTTTCAAACATATGCGACATGTTTGTTACCTTAGAAACATCCCAAGAGTTCAAATTTTGATTAAAAGCTTTAGCTCCATAGAACATTTCAAGCATATTTGTGGACTTGTTAACATTCCAGTTGTTTAGTGACTGGTTGAATGCAGTTGCACTTTTAAACACTCCTGCGAAATTATTCACGTTAGAAACATCCCATGTACTTATTGTAGGACTATTTACTTTCGAGGCAAGTGCAAACATCTTTTCCATGGACTCCACCTTCGCCAAGTTCGGCTTTCCTGCATACTCACTGATTGTCAAGTTTTGGCAACCTGTAAAGGCATAGCCCATGTATGTCCACTCGATGGTACCCCACTGTTCGATAGTCATCAATTTCTCGGGCAATTCCGACCCTTCCAAATCTACCGCACCAAAGCAAATGGCAGGAAATATTCCCGTAATTTTTATGGTATAAGTGCCTGCATCGGCATAGGTATGTTTGTATGGAAAACTTGTAAGGTGTTCTATATCCGAGCCGTCGCCCCAACTGATATGAAAGTCGTATCCAGCACCATTGCCACTGACATCAGGAACTGGGATAAGAATCTCCTCGCCTGCTACTACCTTCCAAGTAGTAATGAACCACGACTCGTCAGCAAAGACCTTCACATTTATGGTCTTATTCAATGTACCTTGGGTGAATGTAAGCGGATATGTTCCTGCTGTTCCTGTTTTAATGCTTGCCAATTGTGTTTCATTGGGAGTAGTGCTACTTGCAAGGTCCTTTTTCGACCAGTCGCTCAAGCTCCAAGCTTGCAAGTGGGACTTAGCTTTTGTTGCAGCAGCGTCATGAGCTTGCGCATCAGCAGCAGAAAGTGCATAATCCTCGGCTCGGATGGCTAGTTCTAGGTTTTCATCATAGCTTGTTTTTGCATCTACCACCGACACTACTACTCCCTTTCGCTCTAGCTTATTGGAGGCATCATTAGGATTAGTTGCCGTAAGGACTAGCTCGTACGGTCCCACCACGCCTGTCTTAATATTGTCTAGAGTACTAAGCGAAAGCGTTGCCGGGCTGTTCGTCCCTGACAGATACCACGTTTCTAGCCCTGCTTTTTGTTTTGCTAGCACTTCGGTATGCTTCTTAGCATCAGTAGTTTTCAAGACATACCACTTGGCACGCACCGCCATATTTTGCGCTTCATCAACGGTGGTGTATTTGTCTACAAAGTAGAAGGATGCTGGCTCTGCATCGCTTGTCAGCATAGTAAAGCCAGCAGGGTCCCATTCGTTTTTAACATTAAAGCCTACTTGTGCATCTACCCTACCTATTTTTGTCGAAACGGCATAGATGAAAGCCTCTCCAGACTCATTAGTTACAGCCTTTCCAAACTCTGTGTTTCCAAAGCCAAAATCTAGGAATCCTTCGGTTTTATAGGCATTGCTCACACCCACATTCATACCCACCACAGGATTATTTTTAGTATCTCGAAGTGTTACTTTTATCGTTACTTTCTCGCCCTCAGGAACCTTATTACCGTCCTCGAACCACCCTCCAACAGATGCACCTTTCGACAAGCTCCCATTGCCGATAATTTCATATGTAGATTTTTCCAAATCTGGAGCTCCAGCTACAAAGTTATAGGAAATGGGGCTACCTAGCAACTGCGTGTTACCCATTTTCACCTCGGTAGAATAATCACCAGGTTTGTCGCTTTTAAGAATTATGGTTTTAAATCCAAAATCTCCCTTAGAAAACTTACATGTATAAGCGTCGCCTGCAGTATTGTCATCAAAAGAGATTTCTGGCGTAGCAGCAAAAGAAATTTCGACATCCTCTTCCAACTTTGGAATTGCATTGCCATATGCATCATACAAATATATGTCCATTTCATTTGTTTGAGTCACGTCAGAGCCGTTTATGTACATACTTACCTTGCTCGTTGAGGCATTAACGCCACCTTCTATAAAAGTATAAGTCGCTGTTCCTATGAAAAGCACACTTTCTTCAGTTACCAGTGCTACTCGCGTAGAGAAGTTTAATGCTATCTTTGAACTCAGGTTCAAGCTTGCCTGTCCAGATGTATTGGTTTTTACATCCCAATCTGAGTCGGGGTCTCCACTTATGACAGCGCCGTAAGTGCCTGCGCTAGCGGTAACATCACCAGTCTTGAAGAAACGCACCACCGCATCAGGAACAACATTATTATTCTCGTCTTTCACCGTTACCAAAAGACTTACCTTTTCTGTGCCAGCCACTGCCGGCGAGCCTTGAACCTCTATGGTACATTTGTCGGCAATAGGGGAGCTTGCCAAGAAACTATGACTGACGGGGTTCTTAGCAGTTCCTTCTCCTGAAGCTATTGCAGTGTAACCGCTTGTTGTTTCCACATAAACAGGAGTAGTATAGTCTCCTGCAGAGGTAGAACTACCTCTTAAAGACACCTCACCATTGAATAGACTTTGGTCAACATAATCGGTATTCAGCCCACTTCCCCAATCGATTTTTTCATCCGCAAAAACTTTTACATTAGCCCCTGGAACCAAATTGCCGTAAGTATCTTTCACTATCACTTTGATAGTATTTGCATCTGTGCCATCGGCAGTAGCTTTGTCTGATATTAGTTCTAGGCTCGACATCTCTGCGCTGGTTTTTGTTGCCTTAAACATATACTCTATGCTTACACCATTTGTTAATTCTATTCCATTGAGCATTGTTGAGCCTTCGGTTTTAAAAGCTCCGACCTTTTTGGAGCTTACCGCTATGCTACTTTTGCCATCTTCGTCGCTTGTTTTTTCGATTCTGTCGTTGGCAAGTCCATCGTATGTTACGTCTGAAGCAAGTTTATCATCAGCAACATTTTTTGCTTTACGGAAGATGGTAGCTCTACCCCGACAAGGGTTGCCGTACTCATCTTTCAAAGTAATGGTCAAGGTAATGTCTTTGCCTACTTCTTGTATCTCTGGGTCGACAACAATGGACGAAGTTTGAGTGTTGGTTTTTCCCGCCACATAGCTATATTTTACAGGGCTACCAGTGCAAGTTTTTGAACTGCTAGTACTTTCATCATAATAGCTTACATTGGTTTCAAAATCTGTCCATGCTTTTTTCGAGCGAGCACGCACCGTGAGAGTACCGTCGGCAAGTGTGGGTATATCAGTGACTGCCAAGTCTACAGCAATATGCTGTTCCTTTCCGTCGGCATCGAGGTACGAAAAACGCACGTCGGGCGTAGCTCTAAAACTTATTTTTACGTCCTGTACAGGATTTTCATGTTGATCTGTTGCACTTACCTTAAATTCATAATATTCGTTATCGTTGGCAGGTATTTGTGTTGCACCGGGTGTAATCGTTTCTACTTTTACCCCAGTTACTTTGTCAGCATTGAAAGTATATTCTACGATATTAAGCTCCCCACCGTCGTATCTACTCGCTGTTTCAGATTCATTAGGTATAGCCGTATAAACACTAAAGGTAGTCTGATAAGTTCCAGCGACAGTTGATGTTGCCTTATAAGAACCTAGTTGCTCAGCATTGGCTATGATGGACACTCCCTCTGGTGATGTTATATGGCTAGTATTGTGCAAGTTTTTGGGTTCAACTACATTTCCCAACATATCCACTATATGTAGCTCCATCGTGTAAGAGCTACCCACTACCTGTGGAGAAGTTTCTTTTAAGGACACATAGGATTTCTCTAAATCTATTTTCTGATGCACCTCAATGATAACCTCTTTCTCTTTGTAAATTGCCTCGCAGACTTCACCAGATTTTAATGCCCAAACATCAAACTCAGTTGTCGTTGTTAAAGGGCCCATGTCAATTTTAAGGATTCCAGAAGCTAAGCCTTCCCCCATTTTAGCTTCGCCCGTAGTCCCCTTTTCCCGAACATAATAATTCACTCCGGGCTCCGTATTACCCATCTCTATAAATCCGTTTTCTTTTTGACCAATAGGATTGGAATACACCATCAGATTGCTGATATCGAGAGCTGCAGAACCACCATCTACAATATCTTGATATGCTGCTGCAGTAGCTCCTGCTGTGCCATCGCCCCAACCATTGTCGATAAGGTATTTACGGGCATCGGCACCTGTACAATACGTACTATTACCTCCGTGAAATTTAACGTTCTTTTTAGCACCTCCATTCTTCAATTGCTCCGCCCACGAAATAAGCAGGGCATCGTAGTTCGCCGACGAGAGTTTTGTATAAGAAAACATTTCGTTTGCTCTTATCAGTCCATTGATTTTCCAGGCCGAGAGATCTTGGTCGAAGGGTATCTCTTTAGGAAAAGGATAAGAATTAGGATCACCACCAGAATGAAACATACCCCGCATATCCGTTACTTTGCTAACATCCCATTTGTCTAGAGGCTGATTAAAGGCTGTTGCACTATGAAACATATTCCACATTTCTTCTGCAGAACTCACGTCCCATTCGTTTAGTGGCTGATTGAAAGCAGTGGTATTTCTGAAAGACCAACCAAATAGGGTTACATTACTCACGTCCCATTCGTTTAGTGGCTGATTGAAAGCAGTGGTATAACTAAACGCGCCTCGTATATTGGTTACATTACTCACGTCCCATCTTGATATTGAAGGGCTGTTGAACTTATCACAGTTGGAGAAAATACCATGAATCGACTTCACATAAGTAAGATCTGGAATATCTATATCTTCTGCAAAGACCATATTCCTGCAATATCCAAACATAAACTCCATGCTTTTCCATTTAATATTCCCAAACTGCACTACCTTAGTCAGATTATTTTCACCTGAATGATTACCTGTATTATAATACATACTCACTTCGCCTCTCATTTTTATGGTAATGGTATCGTCTTGGGATATGTCTTCGCTATAAACGTGCTCTGGTTCGCCTGTTACAGCATAGTCCACAGCACCATCGCCCCAGAAGATGTCCATTGGTCCACCATGACCTTCTTCACGTTTAATTTTTATTTTATGGTCATGAGAAGGTATCTTCCATTCGGTGATGAAAAAATCAGCACAAGACGAACCACCATCAATTATACCCGAATCATCTGTGTTGTCATAGCTACCTTTAGCAGTACCGTCGCCCCAACCATTGTCGATAAGCAACTGTCGTGAAACTTCTCCGCCACACCACTGACTAGAACCACCATGGAAAGGAACGTTTTTGTTTGCTGTGCCTTGTTTAACCTGAGCCCACCAAGTAGCAAGTAGTGCATCGTAGTTTTCTATGGAGAGACTTACCCCTTTCAACATATTAGTCGCATCTGTGAGAGATGAGATATTCCATGGGCTGATATTCTGGTTAAAGGCAGATGCGCCAGTAAACATGCCAGACATATCAGTAACTTTAGAGACATCCCAGCCACTGATATCTTGGTTAAAGGCAGTGGCATTTTGAAACATATTAGCCATGCTAGTAACAGCAGCTGTTTTACTTTCCCAGTTTAAGGACTTATCACCGTTGTTAAAGGCTGTCGCTCCACTAAACATACCAGACATATCAGTAATTTTGGAGACATCCCAGCCACTGATATCGAAATTGACTATTACTGCTCCGTTAAATATATTTTGCAAGGAAGTACATCCTTGCAGATTGGGACTGTCAGTAGCTGTTATTTGCAGGTTTTTGCAAGATTTAAAAGCATTAGACATGTTTTTCCACTTCATATGCCCCCACTGCTTCACGGCTATTAATTTGTCTGCATTATTGAAACTAATTTGTGGAAACCCGGTGCCGTCTGCTTTCTCATCATTATTGCTATCGACACCACAATATATGCTGACATCGTAGGTTCCAGCTTTTGCGTAGGTATGTGTGGCTTCTATACCTTCATAATGTTGCACATTGGCTTCGCCTTTGTTTCCATCGCCCCAGTCTACGTAGTAATTGTAGTCATCTTTTTTATCAGTAACGATGGGTATCTTAATCTCATCACCAGCTTCTACCTGCCACTGTGTTACAAAACTCCCATTTATAGGGGTATATGGCATATTTACGGCAATGCCATAATTATCCTCAAACAAAAAATCTGGGTCGATGGGCAAGTTATCAAACTTTTCGGTACTGCCGAACATATCGGTAATATTATAATCCAAAACCTCCAAGACCTTTAGATGAGGAGTTAAATCATCCTCCGAAATCTCGTAATCTGCCATGCAGCGCTGGAAGGACAGGACGACTAGACCATGGTAATCATTGTCCGCTACTCCTGCCACCGAGGTAAAGTTACCGCCCAACAAGAGATTCCCCTCCTCTGAAGTAGAAAGGGTCATACCATCCCATTTACCCTGCGAAAAGCCATCCTTATCAGAACCATTATTTGGGATACTCCATGTTTCGTTCATAACACTGAAGCTCCCATTGAGGTCAAGAACCACCAAGCAACCTTCGGCGGTTATGGCATTGTCACCTACACCTTGTGTTATAGACACTGTCGGGTTGTTATCACTCTCAGGGTGATAAGCCAGCCACAGTTTATTTTTCAGTATGGCAGAGCCATCAACGCCATAGGTGCCGTTAAATGCCCCCTGCACATTAAAATCTTCACTTGGTGTTAAGCTCCCATCGTCTTGAAAGGAGATAACATTGCGGTCGGTACTCGTTCTAGAACCAGAATTTGTAGTAACCTTAAATCCTGATTTAGTAGTTCCAGAGCGTGCTAATAGTAGCACTCCACCTGGACTATCTGTAGCTTCTGCCTTTTCGGGCATAACAAGAATGCCCATTGGGGCACTCCATTCGTCGGACTCAAATGTAGGAGCTGTATATCCTGGAGCAGGATCACCGGATTGCTTATTTAGTTTATATAGGTATGTTTCGTCGTTACGGTTATTCGCCCAAATAGAGCCAGCACACCAAATATAGTCACCATCAATGGCTAGTGGTCCTCCATTATAATCCTTTCCAGAAGTAGTAAAGGTATTGCCATAAACATCTGCTTTAGGCTTAAAATTTGCATCTACCTTACCATTTGGATAAATACGGAAGAGCCCTCTTCCTATTTCGTTATTGTTTTCAAAAGCTCCCGACACATATATGGCGCCTGGGTAATCAGGGTCTTCCACAATTGCATGGTCAGACATGCCCGCTCCTTCATCTATTCTGTTGTTTGACGCCAAGGAACCCACGTAGTTATTTAAAACTCCATCTTTTTGTAGGTTCGTCATCCATTCCGCATCGACTTTAAAATCGGGAGTAAACTTGATGAGCTTATCGTAGTCTGTATTTCCTCCATAGTCATTGAATTCACCTCCGGCAACAATAGAACCATCCGAGAGCTCAATTGCCCAGAAGACATAATGATTGAAGCTAAAGGTATTTGTTATTTTCCCATTCTCATCAGTAATGAGCATATAGTCCGCTTTTCCATTTCCTTCGTAATCAACAAAGGCACCGGCAATCAAGTATTTACCTTTATTCTTACCATGCTTCAGCTCAACAAAACGGTTCACCCCTCGGTTATAAGTAGAGCCAGCTACGCCCTCATTGACTTCGATATTATTCTTCCCAGGCACACCAAAGGGGAGCAGCATGTCTTCTGGTCCATCAACTTTGAAAGCCACAGTTATGGTGTCGCCAGTGTTGAGACGCACTTTCATTGACGATGGCGATTTTAACCATTTATTGGAGTAGGATACCAGGTGGATTTTCTCCGAGGTGTTATACTGTCCATCGGGATTGGTAGTTTTTACCTGTACCGAAGAAGTTCCATCTTGGGCCTGAAGCAGAACAAGTTGCCCCATCCAACATAATGTCAGAATAAAAAAGCTTACGACCGATTTAGTGAGTTTCATACTTGATTATTTTCTTATTTTATGTTTAGAATGCTTATACTTTCAATAAATAGCGTCTGTTCATAATACCGAGAGCTTGAACTAGAAAGTTAAATATCAAGGCTTATGAAACTTTGTGTATTGGGCGTATATACTTGTGTAGACGACTAATTCGCAAAATTAACATAAGACAGGTATTTGGCTCTATATACAGACTCTAAATACAAAGATAATTCAAAATATACAAGCACGAAGCTTTCCTTATATATATTTATGGTGGAAATATACCTGGATACAAGGTGCCTGCCGAGGATAAGGCAGGACGCGAAGGAAACAACATCCGAGCAAGACTTTAAAAGGCAAGGAATAAGAGGATTAACGAAATAGGAGGATGCTCCTTTAGCAAAGGTATACACCATACTTACAAAGAATATTGAATAAATTAAGCCCAGATTACGCATTAGGTAGCGACTATCTCCTCTTACTACTTTTAATTTTTTATTTATGTGGCTTACATTAAAAAACACACCTAGCCATTTTTGTTTTTAAGATTGAGTACCCAACACACATATACAACAACGATCGTGCCACAGATGCTAAACGCATACCCAAAATATGCATAAAGGGATAAGGTCGTCATGCATTCGCCAAATCAAACATAGCCCTGAAAGGACGACATTGTTATATAGCCGCTAATAAAGCAAGGGCTTTAGAAAATTCTCTCTACCTCGGAGCTACTAACCCAACCTTGGTTGCCGTCCGACAACTGAATTTCGTACCACTCGCCAACCTTGTCAACAATCTTTACTTTTAAGCCTTCGTGGATTATAAATAAATTTGAAGACGTACTCGAAGGGCTACTTTTTACCTGCACACGCTGACTCATCACTATGGAATATGGATTGTCCAGCCGCGAGCGAGCCTGCTCGAAGGACATATTTATGGATACGCCCATTAGCACAAGAGCCAACAATCCTAGCAAAAAGAATATACGTCTTACGGATACTCGTCTTGTCATAATAAATATCATCGTACATACCAAAGCAAGGAGCAAGAGAATATAGTTTATTACACTCCATAAGTTTGAAGACAGCTGTTTGGAGATATTCTCTTCCCACTTTTCAAAAAAAGGTTGCTGAACCTCGCCAATAATGTCAACAATTTTAGTGTTGGCAAGATGCAGGTTGTATTGTGCATTTTCATTGCTCGGTTTAAGAACTAAGGCACGTTCATAATTCAATATAGCAGAGGCTATTTCCCCCATTCTATAATAGGAATTGCCAAGGTTATAATACAGCTCGTCAGACTTATACCCGCTGTCTATCAGGGTTTCGTACTTATCTATAGCTTCGGCATAATTTGAAGCATTGAACATGGCATTGCCTTGCTCAAACAAAGAGTCTATTTCTATTGCTTTTGCATTGATACTTACAAATATCAGCAAAATACTTATAAACAAGGTTCTATGTAGTATATTCTTCATTGCTTACTTCTTTATTTGCTTGTCTATGTCTATGATATTCTTGTACGCTCGTTCGTATATGTTTGTTAATGGCTCGTTTTGGCTTAGACCTGCATAGTTTGCAAATTCGCAGACATCAACGATGGAATTAAATTCTTTTACGGTGCTTTCGTCAACCCCATTTCTAGTGAGGCTGGTTAGTGCCATGTCTCTGTTCAGTTGCGACAATGGAATATTAAGTTTGTGGTTAAAATAGTTCCAATAGCCAGTCAGCAGTTCGGGGTAAAAAGCCTTGGCATCGTTGCTCTTAACGTACAGCTGAGCACTCTTCAGATGCTTCCTTATCATTTTGTAGGCTCTTTTGTTTTTAATATAAGACTCGTCAGAGTAAAGTTTTGCTCGCTTACGGTTAATCCAAAGTACTACTGCAAAAACTAGCAGTGTGGCAATTATTAACAGCCAATAGGACGAGGAATAAATGAATAGCGTTGCGTACTTGCGTATACGGCTTGTCATGTTCTCGTTAATATGCCGAATGTCTTTATTCAGAACATCTAGGTCTTCTCTGTTTACGGCTGTTCCCGAGGAGATACTTGCCGTTCCAGTGCCTTTTGTAACGCTTACTTTATAGGGCTTTGTCGTCAGCCTGACATAATCTTTTTTTGAAGGGTCGAAGTAAGACATTGTCATTGCTGGAATTTCATAATCTCCTGCTGCACGTGGAATGAACACGTATTTAAATGTTTTTGAACCACTTGTGCCAGCAACAGAGCTCTTGATATCCGATGTTATATCGGGGTCGAAAGACTCAAAGTCGCTAGGCACATTGAGCTTAGGGATTTGTATGAGATTAAGGTTTCCCTTTCCTGTAATTTTCAGAGTATAGGTAATAGCGTCATTGGTTGTAAGCTCGGTTTTATCAATATCATCACTAATACTAAATGACCCCACTCCTCCAACATAATCGCTTGGTGGGGAAGGAGGCTCTTTGGAAGTGATGGTATAGTTGGGAGTATTTACCTCTATATTGTAATTTACTGCACGTTGCGAGAAGAATTGGTCAAAGATGGAGTTGGTTCGATTTTGATTTCTAACAACAACTTGCACGACAAACTTAGATTGGAATGTACCTGTACGTAAGCTACCTGCTTTTTGTGGCGATATGATAAACGAACGCAGAAATGCAGCCTCATAAATCTGATCATTATAAGCTTCTCGCTTGAAATCTAGCTGTTTAGTAGACTCCAGCTCTTTTGTCCAAAAACCTTCGAATTCAGGGAACTGTATATCCTGAACTCCAGCAATGCCTATATCAGGACGTTTGTATATCTTAATGGTAGCAATTATCTGTTCGCCTTTGTACACATTTCGCTTATTTAGCGACAAGCTTGCAAAGATGTCGTCCTTCCCTACTCCTTGCGAATAGTCGCCTGCTCTTCCGCTGGCTTGTGCCTGCTTGTTTTGATTTTGTTGCTGACCCTGCCCCTGTTGTTGCGGAGTTGCATCACCCGACACAACCTCTATATTTACACTGTTAGATTCATATACTTTACCTTCTACTTTTGCCGATGCCGAGCGCAATTCGAACTTTCCTTTTTTGCTTGCTACAAGTACGTATGTGTACACTACTTTTATCTGCTTGGTAGTCTGACCATTTACAACCGATACTCTCTGACTTTGAGAAACCGAAGGACCAAAAAGTTTCTGAAAATCGCCCAAGCTTGGCAAATGCACATCATCGGCCTTAGCCGAGCCGTCTACTATCAATGTAAGACGGAACTGCTCCCCAACGCGCACTACACTGGGAGCATTCATGCTAAACTTGATGTCTTGCGCCGATAGTGCTATCGTCAGAGACATCACAAATGACAGAAGTAATATTTTAGCTGATTTTATCATTATCCCTTTCTTTTCAATCTGAAAACTTACCATTCTTTCTCAGTTTTTATCGCCCGCATTTCTTTTTCCTTGGCTTTTTCAACCTTGGCACGAGTCCGCTTCTCCTGTTCTCCTAGTGCATCTAATATCCTTTTAGCATCATCCTTAGAACGGGCTCGCTGCTGTTGCTCTTGCTTGTCTTTGTTGTCCTGCTTGTCTTGGTCTTGTTTTTGCTTGTCGTCTTTGTTTTCTTGGTCTTGCTTATCTTTACCCTTGTTTTTATCTTGATTGTCCTTATCCTGATCTTGCTTATCTTTATCTTTGTTTTGATCTTGATTGTCTTTATTTTGCTTATCCTGATTTTGATCTTGATTCTGATTGTTCTGGTTCTGTTCTTTTAGAGCTTTTGCATACATCAGGTTGTATTTGTACTTTCCATTAGAAGGTGAATTAATTAACGCACTCTCAAAAGCTTCTATGGATTGATCCAGAAATTCGCTTGTATTTTGCTTGCCTTTCTCACTTCCTCCTTGTTGCTGGCGGCTCATTAAGTACTGAGATAATCTACCTAACCCGTAATTATAATGCGCCATGCCTTTTTTCTTACTATCCTCGAAGTCCTTGGCAAGTTCCTCAAATTGTGGCAGAGCCTCGTCAAAGTTTGCTTGTACCAACTGACTTGTAGCAAGGTTAAACTTCCAATCTTTATTATCCTTTGCTTCGTCTAGGGCTTTTAAATACTCGGCTTCTGCCAGGCTGAAATTTTCATTCCTTACAGTATCGCTCATCATGGTATCTTCTACTGCTCTATTAAACAGCCTATTGCCTTTTCTGACATAATGCCTTTCGCTCTGTGCGAATAGCGTGATAGGTGCAAGTATTGTTATTATGAGAAATATCCTACGCATTGTTATTCTCTCCAAATATATTTAATTTCATTAAAACACGGTTCCTGCGATGCAGTAACAAGCCCTCTAACAATAGGCTTATCAGACCTAATATCACAAAATACTGATACTGTTCGTTGTATTCTGAGTATTCTACAATCTCGCTTTCTCCTTTTTCTAGCTTCCGCAATTCATCCAGCACCTGAGATAACCCAACCCTAGATTCATTGGTTTGTATATATTTTCCATTACCTGCCACAGCTATTTCTTCCAATGCCTTGGCATTCAACTTGCTGACAACCACTGTTCCGTCGTTATCTTTAACATAACCTTGACGAACTCCATTTTTGATATGAGGAATAACTCCCCCTTCGGGCAATCCAATGCCGATGGTGTAGACCCTTATACCTTCGTCGGCAGCAAGTTTTGCAGCTTCTATTGCTCCCTGTTCATGGTCTTCGCCGTCGGTTATTATTACAATTGCCTTTCCTGCTTCCGAAACTGGATTAAAAGAGTTCATGCACAGGTCTATGGCAGATGCAATATTAGTTCCTTGGCGAGAAAGCAAATCGGTAGATATGGTCGATAGAAATAGCTTCGAAGATTCCTTGTCGGAGGTTATCGGTAGCTGTGTGTAGGCATTGCCTGCGAATACGACAATACCCAAATTGTCGTCATGAAGTTTGTTAATCAGCCCTTCGATAGAAAATTTAGCCCTCGATAATCGGTTGGGCTTAACGTCCTCCGCTAACATACTCTTAGACACGTCTAAGGCTATCATTATATCCGAACCTTTATGCATCTCTGTTTTTAGTTTTGCCCCAAATTGCGGTCGTGCCATGGCTATGATAAACATCATAAGTGCAAAGTTTATCATCAGAAATTTTAATATCGGGCGTATCCTAGATTTCTCGGGTACAAGTTGACGTTGTAAGAAACGACTCCTCACAAATTTGTTTAACGACCTCTGGGCACGTGCTTGCCCAAGCACAAATACCAATAAAAATATCGGTATGAGCAACAACAAATACAAGAACTCGGGATTTGCAAATCTAAATGAATCCATAACTAATTCTCCATTACGGTATGTTCCTAAATACAAACAAGTTAATCAAGATAGACATTAGCAAAAATATACATCCTAGTCCGACAAGAGGCTGAAACAAGTCATTTTTCTTGCTATAATTACTAACGTTTATCTTTACTTTCTCCAATTTATCTATTTCTTCGTACACCTTGGCAAGACTAGCATTGTCGGTAGCTCTGAAATACTTGCCGTCGCTTTCGTTGGCAATACCTTCCATGGTTTCTTCGTCAATCTTTACCTCTACCTCTTGGTATACTGTGCGTCCTTGCGAGTCTATAAAAGGATATGGTGCCATTCCTCGGCGCCCAACTCCTATGGTGTATATGCGTATGCCAAACTCTTTTGCTAGCGAGGCTGCAAACTTTGGTGCCATTTCGCCAGCATTGTTCTCTCCGTCAGTAAGCAAGATTATTACCTTGCTTTTTGCCTTGCTATCTTCAAAGCCTCGTATTGCTATCCCCAATCCGGTGCCAATGGCTGTGCCATCTTCCATCAATCCTGTTTTTATATTCTGAAACTGATTTAATAACACTGAATGGTCGGTGGTTAGTGGGCAAAGCATGTAGCTCTCGCCACTAAAGACTACAACCCCTATGCGGTCGTTTTGTCTGCCACTGATAAACTTCATGGCTACGTTTTTTGCGGCTTCTAGCCTATCAGGCTTAAAATCTCTTGCCAACATGGACGTTGACACGTCTATACTTATGATAATATCTATTCCTTCGACCGATTGATTTTGCATGGTATCAAGCACTTGTGGACGTGCAAGTGCCGTTATAAAAGCGACGACACTCAATACTGAGAACACAAATGCCATATGGCGTATATAGTGCTTAATGGTTTTGCCAAGCTTTTTTAATCCCATAAATGTGGAATATTGCAGGGTGGCGCGCGACGCGCTGAAACGCCAAATGTACAGTGCAATTAGCGGTATCAGGGCAAACAGTAGATAAAAATACCACTCGTTGGCAAAAACAACCTCACTGAATTTTATATTTCCAAAATTATTCATTCTACTTCTACTAATAATGACCAACTACTCATTAGAGTCCGTCTATAAAGTCCAATATATACGTTACGCTCACTTCAATGTTTACTTTCCTTGTTTATCTTTGAAAGATCTCCCTCTCGTGGCTCGTTTCATTTATTCTCAACACTTTTATCCTCTTTTGGTGCTAGGTCTGAGTTCTGAGGCTGTGCTGACTTGGATGGGTCTTTCATCTCGGCATCATTGTTCTCCATGTCGTTCACCATTGTTTCTTTTACAAACCACAGGGCCTTATTGAATAGCTGTACATGCTCGCTTTCGTCAGGAAAGTGTTTTGCAAACTTCACTAAGTCAGCATCCGACAGCACTTCTTTCAAATGCGACAATTGTGTTGCGGTAACCACCGTATTTTTATTGCTCTTAAACTCTTGTATTATTTCTCTTGTTGTGGATTCTAAGGCTTTTATACCAAACTGTCCTTCTATATATACTCGTACAATATCAGACACTCGCGAAAAATATGTCTTAGTATCTAAGGATTTCCACTCCTCGCCCTCCTTTACTTTATTCAACTCTCGCAAGGCTACTATATAGGCGGCCTCTTTTTGGACTACTTCATTTGCTTTCTTCCTGTTAATGTACTTATAAACAAGTAATATTATCAGAGCGATGATTAATATCGCTAACAGAACGCCAAAAAGCCAAGGTGCTATTTCTTTGAATGTTACAGGAGCTTCAATAATGCTATCTATGGGAGCGGGAGCTTTATCCATATGTATTGAGTCGGGATAAAACACCGTTAGTTTAATGTTATTCAGCAACATAGTGTCAAGCATCGACCCAAAACCAGCACCCATGTGTATCTCTCCGAAATCATAAGTACCCAATTCAAAGGATGTTATTAGTGTCTTCATGGCGACACTTGTTGTGTCGCCTACCTTTGTTGTGTCGAATACTCCTGTTTTTAGGACTCTTATATTCTTGACTATTGTATCGGTGAATACGGGAAAGTCTAAGACCATATTCTTCCCATCTCCTGTATATCTGCCTATTATATTTAGCTCTATTTGGTCGCCTATGAGCATACTGTCCTGCATGCTCCACCCCACAGTAATGCCGTCTGCTTTTGTTGTTGTTGGGAATGCTAAAAACGGCAAAATGCCAAGTAACAATCTATTTATTATCTTTTGAACCATAATTAAATAAAAACTCTATACTCGTTTTTTAAATAGCGAAATCAGAACCCTCACGTAATCCTCTCGAGTATTGATATATGCAAAGTCTACTCCACTCTTTTTGAAAGACATGTGCAAGGCTTGGCAATAGCTATTCCACCACGAATTTACCTTTTTTTTCACAGAGCGACTAGATGTATCAACCCATTGTGTATCTCCAGTCTCCGCATCCTTGAGCTGTATCAAACCAACATTGGGGAGCTCCAGTTCTCGTTCATCAAAAACTTGTAGGGCTACTATGTCGTGCTTTTTGTTTGAAATGCTAAGTGTTTTTTCAAATTCTTTTGAGTCTTGATAGAAGTCGGAAATTATAAAGGCTGTGCATTTTTTCTTTATTGCTCCAACCAAGTATTTCATTGCCTGATTAATATCGGTGCCACGACTTTCGGGTTTGAATGCTATAAGCTCGGAAATTATTCTCAACACATGTGCTTTGCCTTTTTTAGGAGGTATGAACTTCTCAATCTTATCGGAAAAGAGGATGAGCCCGATTTTGTCGTTGTTGGTCATTGCCGAAAAAGAAAGAACCGCCGATATTTCGGTCATTACTTCGTGCTTTGTTTTTTCGTTCGACCCAAAAAGTCCCGAACCACTCACATCAACCATCAACACGACGGTCAGCTCTCGCTCTTCTTCAAATACCTTAACATAGGGGTGGTTGTAGCGCGCAGTTACGTTCCAGTCAATATTTCTAATGTCGTCGCCATACTGGTATTCGCGAACCTCGCTAAACATCATACCGCGACCTTTAAATGCGCTGTGGTATTCGCCTGCAAAGATATTCGCACTTAGACCCTTCGATTTTATTTCAATTTTTCGTACTTGTTTTAATAGCTCTTTTGTTTCCATTCCTTATCAATTCTTATTGATTAATGATTTGATAATTACCTGCGCCTCCAATGCTCTGGAGGTTTGTAATCTCAAATCTATGGAACTTCTACAACGTTGAGCACTTCGTTTATTACCTCCTCGGGGGTAATGTTATTGGCTTCAGCTTCGTAGTTTAGCCCTACTCTGTGTCGCATTACATCGAGGCAAACGGCTCTAACGTCTTCGGGCGTGACATAGCCTCTGCGTTTAATGAATGCAAATGCTTTTGCTGCCTGTGCCAAACTGATACTGGCACGTGGTGAACCTCCGTACGAAATCATATCTGCATATTTGTCCAACTTATATTCTATCGGATTGCGAGTTGCAAAAACAATGTCTACAATATATTTTCTGATTTTTTCGTCGAGATATACTTCGTTTACCACATCCCGAGCCGCTATAATCTTATCGGAAGATAGTGCTGTCGAGGGTGTGGGATAAGTCTTCAATAAGTTGTTTTGAATTATCTCACTTTCTTCGCTTTTTGTTGGATAATCGATGATAACCTTAAGCAGAAATCGGTCTAATTGTGCTTCGGGGAGGGGGTATGTTCCTTCTTGCTCCAAGGGGTTTTGTGTTGCCATCACCAGAAACGGAACAGGAAGCTTGTAAGTACTATCGCCGATAGTAACTTGTCGTTCCTGCATAGCCTCTAATAGCGCCGACTGCACTTTGGCAGGAGCACGGTTTATCTCATCGGCAAGAACAAAATTGGTGAATATAGGACCTTGTTTAACGATAAATTCTTCTTTCTTCTGGCTGTAAATCATCGTTCCCAGCAAGTCGGCAGGTAGTAAGTCGGGGGTAAATTGTATCCGCGAGAAGTCAGCATCTATAATTTTTGACAAAGATGTTATTGCTAGTGTTTTTGCCAATCCTGGCACTCCCTCCAAAAGTATGTGCCCATTAGACAACAATGCTATTAATAAGCTCTCTGTCAGGTGTTGTTGCCCCACTATACTTTTCCTCATTTCGTGGGTAATAAGGTCGATGAACGAGCTTTCTCTTTCAATCCGTTCGTTTAACTCTCTAATATTCACGCTTTCATCCATAGTGTGTATGATTTTAATGTTTAAAAAAGTTCAGTTTTATAACGTACTTCATTCATATATATTGCATTTCGAAAATGCTTTCTACCTTTACGTTTTTATTACCTTTTTTTGTTTTTTCTCATTTGCTCTTCCTGACGTTTTTGTGCTTCTTCCAACATCTTGACAAATCTAGATTTTTTCTTCGGTTTCTTGCTGCTGGTTTTGCTATTCATCTTCATCATCAACTTGGCTCTCACAGCGTCCTCGTCTATCATAGCTCTTACTATATACACTTGAGCAATGGTTATAAGGTTTGACAATAAGTAATAGTAACTAAGTCCCGCGGCATAACTGTTGAAGATAAATAGGAACATGACTGGCATAAAGTACATCATCATCTTCATTCCTGGCATTCCCTCTGAGGTTTGATTCTGCGAATTGAGCTTTGTCGAGAAAATAGACGTAATTGTCATCAGTACACAGAAAAGACTGAGATAATTCCCCAAAAATGGGAAGTCGAACGGTAGACGAACAAAGTCATCAAAAGATGATAAATCGTTCACCCACAAAAATTCTTGTTGCCGCAACTCTATGGATGAGGGGAAAAAGAAGAACATTGCTATTAGCACAGGCATCTGAAATAGCATTGGCAAGCAGCCTCCCAAGGGATTCACGCCCACCTTCTTGTACAGCGACATTGTTGCCTGCTGACGTTCTAATGCTTTTTCTTTTGGATATTTTTCGTTTATTGCGTCTATCTCGGGTTTCAATACTCGCATCTTTGCCTGCGATTGATAAGTCTTGTAAGTAAAAGGGAAGATTATGGTTTTTATGAGTAGAGTTAGAATAAGAATTATCAGTCCATAACTACCTATGTATCTGTTCAGGAAGTTGAACACCGGTATCACCAACCACTGATTTACAGGGCGAACTATGGCATAGCCCAAATACACCAATCTTTCCATTGATGTTTTGTATTGTTTAAGGGTATAAAAGTGATTCGGTCCAAAATAGAAAGCCAGATTATATTCGTTGTCTGTATCTTCTTTAATATCAATATCAGAAACAAACTGAGGCAATTCGCCAGGCTCGGTAGGTTTTACGGTCTGTAGCCTTGCAGAGTTGAAGCCCTTATCTTTGTTCGTCAATACTGCAGAAAAGAACTGCTGTTTATATCCAATCCAGTTTATCGGATTGCGTATATCCTCCCTGCTACTTTTTGTTCCTTCAATTTTTTCTACATCTCCTTCGTCTAGCTTATAATAGAGGTCTGTGTAATAGTCTTCGCCCATCCTTTCGTTTGGTCGTTCTTGAGGTATGAGTTGAGTGCCCCATGTTAGCCCCAAATACCCCCGGTTGGCGTTAGACTTATATATGCTCTCGAACCCCTCGGTAAGAACGTCAAAATCAAGCATATAAGAATTATGCTGTAAGGTATATTTGAATGTCATTGCTTTGCCATCGGACGAACGTGCTGTAAACTCAATGGACTCCGAACCAAAGCCATGCTTCTCATTGTACTTTTCTTTTCCCAAGTCACTCCTGTCAACTTCTTCGCCAGGAACGACAATAGACTGAGGAGCATCTGTACTAAAATACAGTTCGTTGGTGTTGATAATTGCATTGCCAAGAGTAAAGTTGAAGTTCATATTACTCCCTTGCTCGTTGAACAAAATTACATTCGCTCCTTTTTCAAAAGATGATTTATAGTTTTTTAACTCAGTCGAAACCACTCGTCCTCCAAGACTTGATATTGTCAATTTTACAACATTATTTTCCAAGGTGTAATATTTCTGCTTGCCAGTGGCAATGACCGAGAAGCTCCCGTACTTGTTGCCGAGAAACACAGAATCTTTTATGTTTGCACTTGCTGCACTTGTGCTGTCGTTGTTAAAGGAAGCTTGTATTGTGTCTGTATTTACAAGCTCCTCAATGGGTCTTTGCGATGTTGCTATCGAGTCTTGTATACGTTGTGCCTCTTTTAGTTCTGTGTTGGTTTTGGATGTATAATATTGAACTGCAAAAAATATTAATCCTATCAATATAAATCCAATAATCTGATTTCTGTCTACCTTCATTTATTTACATTTAAGATAAGCGCCTTGCGCTAACATGCTATCTAACTACTTTTTATTCTTTATTATTGCTCCCACGAAAGCTTTAAATAATGGGTGTGGGTTTATTACAGTGCTTTTGTATTCTGGATGAAACTGAACGCCAACAAACCAGGGGTGGTCTTTTACCTCCATCGCTTCTACCAGATTGGTGTCGTCATTCTTTCCCGAAGCTGTCATTCCTGCTTCTTCAAATAACTCCAGATAATGGTCGTTAAATTCATAGCGGTGTCTGTGTCGCTCGCTGATATTGCTTGTTCCATAGGCTCTGTAGATGTTCGTTCCTCTCTTCAATTTGCAGGAGTATTTCCCTAGTCGCATCGTGCCTCCTTTGGCAGTTATGCCTTTTTGCCCTTCCATCAGGTCTATTACGAGATTTGCTGATTTAGACGAAACTTCTGCTGTATTTGCATCTTTAAAGCCCAGTACATTTCTGGCGAATTCGACTACTGCTACTTGCATCCCCAAGCAAATACCTAAAAAAGGCACTTTATGCTCTCGTGCATACTGAACTGCAAGCAATTTACCTTCGATTCCTCTGTCGCCAAAGCCTGGAGCAACTAAAATGCCATTGCAGTCTTTCAGTGTTTGAGTAACGTTTTTGTCGTTAAGGTCTTCCGAATGAATCCATTTTATATTAGCTTTGCACTGATTGATAGTAGCTCCATGAATTACAGCTTCTACAATGGATTTGTAAGCATCGTGCAATTCAACATATTTGCCTACCAAGCCAATTTGTACTTCATGCTTTGGATTGTTCATCTTGTCAAGAAACTCATTCCATGCAACAAGCTCTGGCTCATTGCGTTTTTGAAGGCGCAGCTTGCTCAGCACCGTAGTATCCAACTTTTCTTTCAACATGTTCAATGGAACCTGATATATAGTAGGTGCATCTATCGACTGCACAACAGCACTGGGATCGACATTGCAGAATAGAGCTACTTTCTTGCGTAAGTTTAAATCTAGTTCATGCTCCGTCCGCAAGACCAAGACATCAGGTTGCACGCCGTTTTCAAGAAGCTCTTTTACAGAGTGTTGCGTGGGTTTTGTTTTCAATTCGCCCGAGGCTGCAAGATATGGCACTAATGTCAGGTGTATTACCAATGCATCGTTGCCAAGCTCCCATTTAAGCTGCCGCACTGATTCAATGAATGGCAGAGACTCCATGTCGCCAACCGTTCCTCCTATTTCGGTAATAACAATATCGTAATTATCTTTAGAACCTAATGTCTTGACATGCCGTTTTATTTCGTCGGTAACATGAGGGATTATCTGCACAGTCTTGCCTAGATAGTCGCCATGTCGCTCTTTTTCTATAACTGTTTTGTATATTCGTCCTGTGGTGATATTATTGCCTTGCGATGTAAATTCATTCAGAAATCGCTCGTAATGACCCAAGTCTAAGTCGGTTTCGGCTCCGTCCTCGGTAACAAAGCACTCGCCATGCTCGTATGGATTTAATGTGCCAGGATCAACATTTATGTATGGGTCCAGCTTCTGAATTGTAACTCTATAACCCCTTGCTTGCAAGAGCTTACCTAGCGATGCAGCAATTATCCCTTTCCCCAATGATGATGTTACTCCTCCAGTAACAAATATGTACTTAGTCTTCGACACGATATAATTTTTTTGTGCAAAGATAGTCAAAAGCTAGCTCTATTTCAATTCCTTTATCCCAGTATATGCATTGGAATGCTTCAGCGCAATAAACCAAGGGGACTGCGAACGATGCGTAAGGCATTTGCTCCAAGCCCTGGAGGGGCGATATTCTTGATTTGTTGAATTGTAACATCGGTGAATTGTTTAGAGTTTAAAGTTTAGGGTTTAAGGTTCATAATCATCCGCTGTGTGTAGTTAGGCTACAGCCTATAGCTTACTGCATGGAAGTTTCATTTAATCATTTGCATTTCACTCCCGAAGGGATGGCATTATAATCGCCCCGAGCTGTTATACAAATCTGGGGAAATGCTTTTCTCTCATTTCCGACAAGCTACCAGAGCTGGAGGCACTTTTCCCCTACTACAAACGACATAGCATAAAAAATGCCCCCGATGGTCGGGCGACCATCTGGGGGCAAAGTATGTATGTATGTATGTGTTTATAATCTAGTAAATGATGTACAGCATCTCTACTTTGGGTTTTTACCCCCATCAGTCTTTTGTAATCTCGATGGTCAGGGTTATTGTTCTTACTCCTACACAAGCATCGCTCACACTGTAAGGAATCGTAACGCTAACACTGTCGGGTACAGCACCACCATTCATCTCTATCACCTTGCTCCAGAAGCCTTGGGCATCGAACACCCAGCCGTCTTCTGTATCCTTATTCAGGTAAGAGTCTAAAGATACGCTAGTTCCGCTTACTACTTCAGCCAACGATTCATCCCATGCTCCAGCATTAGAGGCATAAGGTATAAGATTGTTCAGCTTATAGCCTCCCTCTTTCAGGTTTACTCCACAAACACTGATTGTCTTGTCGCCAAAATTGGCTGTATTATTGTTGCTTACAGCGTTGATGTAGATGTTTGCTGATTCCGAGCCTACACAGAATCCTGCTTTCTCGTAGTAGTAAGTGAATACTGTAGTGTTATCCGCCTTTAAGTTGTCAGACGAGTAAGATGTTGCATCATCTATCTGCGAGCCATCCTCTGCCCATACCGACACTTCTTCTAGTCCTGCATAAGGCATATAGCTTACAAGGTTGATATCATGAGTAGCATCTACACATACCTCCATTGTAAGGTCGGACATGCTGTGTGGCAGACAATTGGTAGTAACAACTATGTACGCACTATCCTGACACAGACCGTCGACAGTAAGATAGTACTTAAACTTCTCCTCGCCCACAAAACCTCTCTTTGCTGAGTACGACACCGTCTTGTCGGCATTTAGCTTTGCTGTACCGCCTTGGTCGGGAGTTCCGATTCTGTCAAGAGTCACGGGGCTATACTTTATACTGTCTAGCACAGGTATAGTTATGGGCTTGCCATCGGAGATGGTAGCATAGTAGTTCACTGCCACAACTTTGGGCAGAACTGTTACCGCAGAAATAGTAGACTCGGCACTGTTACATTCCCCACTTTGCACGAGTGCGCGGAACTGATATACAGCATCTTTGCGCGAGTCGTTTTTCAAGTTTGCTGTGGTGTACACATCTTCCCCTGCTCCGTCGGGGCCTGCTGTTGCCCAGCTTGCACCATCGTCTGTAGACACCTCCCAACGGAGGATGTTGCCAACATAGTCATTTAGCGTTATACTCGTTGTAGTATTGTTACAAATCTTCGCTGTTGCATTTGTAGCAGTAATACCGCCAACAGTTGTTGGGTCGACGGTCACCTTTATTGTTGATGAATATTTGGCTTCGCTCACTCCACTTTGCACCACTACCCTAAAGGTCGTGTTCTGTTGCAAGTTTTTGACAGTATATTCTGGAAGTGCATGTCGTATAATTTTAAGATCGGTAAAATCGCCTTTCACAGAGCTTTCCCAACGAACAATGTCGCCCTCATAAGAGCTTAGTTGCAGTACCAGCTCGCCAATATCTTGACAAAGCACAGAATTAGCCCCATCTTTCACTGATATTACTCCTCCTGTGGTTAGGGGGTCTACAATCAGCTTTATTACGTCGGTCATCACAGCACCACAAGTAAAGTCGGTGTGCTCAGCATTTACGTAGTATTCTGTTGTTCCAGCAACTGTTGGGGTAAAAGTAAAGCTAATTTCTCCACGCGATGCCAATCCATCAACAGGACCTCCTACTGCCTCATCAGTTGCCTTATTATAGAGCTGATATGTTACATTCTGCTCGCTACCGTCCAGTGTGATAGTCGCCATGCTACCAAGGCTAATGCGCACTTCAGTTTCGGTAAATTGGTAGTCTACTGGACGTCCCGTTCCACCATCGATGATGCCTGTTGCATCGGTGTTGTTGTAACTTCCTCCAGCAGTGCCATCGCCCCAGCCCTTGTCGATAAGGTTTTTGCGAGCACCTTCTGCTTCGCAATACTCGCTCAGTCCGCCGTGGAACTTCACATTTTGTTTAGCGTTTCCTGCTTCCACCTGCCCGTTCCAACTGATTAGAGTAGCATCGTAGTTTGCCACAGACAGCTTTGCTCCTTCAAACATTTTATCTGCATCGGTCAAGACACTGATTTGCCAGCTTGCCAACGACTGGTCAAAAGCTTTCGCATTTTTGAACATTTCGCTCATATTTATTACTTTAGAAACATCCCAAGAGCTCAAATTTTGGTTAAATTTAATAGCTCCGAAGAACATGCCTTCCATATTCGTGGCAGCGCCTACATTCCAAGAACTCAAATCTTGATTGAAGGTTTGTGCTCCCTCGAACATATTCTGGAAGTTCGTTACCTTAGAAACATCCCAAGCTTTGAGGTTTTCGCTATTCATCATTAGGGCATTTCCAAACATATATGCCATATTGTTCACTCCCGACAAGTCCGGCTTTCCTGCATCCTTGTTGATAGTTAAATTCTCGCAACCTGTAAAGGCATAGCCCATGTATTTCCATTCGATGGTACCCCATTGCTCCACAGTTTTAATTTTTAGTGGCAAGTCCGACCCTTCCAAATCTTCTGCACCAAAACAGATGGCAGGGAAGGTACCCGTAATTTTCACCATATAGGTTCCTGCATCGGCATAGCTATGTTTATAGGGGAAACTAGTAAGGCGTTCTATTTCCGAGCCGTCGCCCCAGCTAATATAGAAGTCGTATCCTGCATCATTGTCACTGACATCGGGAACGGGGATAAAAATCTCCTCGCCTGCCGTTACTTCCCATGTAGTAATAAACCACGAATCGTCAGCAAGCACTGTTACTTTTACAGCCTTATCTAGTTGCGAGCCTAATTCCCCTTGCGCAAAAGTGAGGTCATAGACATTCGCTACTCCATTTTTAATAGCTGTTAGCTGCGTATTATTAGGCACGGTAGTCTCTGCAAGGTCATTTTTCGACCAGTCGCTCAAGCTCCAAGCTTTCAGGCCTGTATTCTCTTTTGCTTTGCCAGCATCGTGAGCTTTGGCCTCACTCGCAGTAAGTGCGTAATCTTCAGCATATATGGCCAGCTCTAGAGTCTCATTATATGCTGTTTTGCTGTCTATCACCGATGCTACAACCCCCCTGCGAACGAGGGAGTTTGATGCATCGTCAGGATTAGTAGCTGTAAATGCCAACTCATAAGGTCCTACCACAGCGCTATTAACATCAATAAGACTGCTGACCGCAATTTCTGCAGCACTGTGAGTTCCTTCCAAGTACCAGCTCTGAGCTCCTGCTTTATCTATGATTGTAGTTTGGTCCTGTGTTGGAGCCTCTTCTTGGCTCAGTATAATCCACTTGGCACGCACCGCCATATTTTGCGTTTCATCGACGGTGGTGTATTTATCGCCAAAGTAGAAAGATATTGGATTTGCCGTTGGCGTCAAGTTAACAAAGCCTCCATCGTCCCAGCCCGTAAGGTTGTATGATACGTCTGCATCTACCCTACCAATTTTCGACGATACGGCATAAATAATTGCCTGTCCATCCGCATCGGTTGTTTTTCTACCTCCCTCATTTGTTCCGTCGCCGAAGTTTAGGTAGCCTTTGTTCGAGTTGCTTACAAACATATTGACATCCGGTATAGGATTGCCTTTCTCGTCGCGGAGGGTTATTTTTATAGTCACCTTTTCGCCAGAGTTTACGATACCACTACCATTGAACTTCCCTCCTATTAGCGCACCTTTGCTCCAAGTGCCATTACCAATAATTTCTATTGTCGAATGCTCGGGCGATGGTGCTGCTGCTTTGAAGTGATACGGCACAGGGCTACCAGAGAGTTCTACGCCTCCTATTGTTACTTTCGTCTGGTAGCTTCCTGCCACGTCGGTATTCAGATATACAGTAAAGGTACCGAGTCCTCCAGCAGACAATGTATGTCTGTAAGTAGCACCGGCAGTACCATTGTTGAATTTTATATTTTCCGTAGCTGCAAAATCAACATTCACGTTGGCAGTCAGACTAGGGATAGGATTATCATAAGCGTCATAGAGATAAACATCCACCTCGTTGGTGCCGAGTACTGTCTCTCCATCTTTAACCATCTCAACCTTACTTTTACTGGCATCCACAGGTCCAGGTTTGAAAGTGTAGGCTCCCTCTCCAATATTCATTTTAGTATCATCTGTCTTTATCAGAGCCACTAATGTAGAGAAAGGCTCATTTGCCACCGTGGAAGTCAGGTACAGACTCGCCTGTCCATTCGCATCGGCAGTTACTGTCCAGTCGCCTGCAGGGTCTGAGTTTGAAGTCGTTCCTTTGTCACCCAAAGCTATTGACACTTTTTCCGTAGCATAGAAATACACTTTGGCATTGGGCACAAGGTTGTCACTCTCGTCTTTAACTGTTACCTGTAGTGTTACAGCATCTATTCCGTCTGCCACTGCTGGCGAATTGATAACTTCAATAATACAGTTGTCTGCCGCAGGGTCGCTGGCAACGAAAGTGTGGTTCACTGGGTTTGCCTTGTTATCGCTCCCCGAGGCAATCGCCACATAAGAGCCGTCAACAAACAAGCTCACCTGCGAGCTATAAGTTTTTGCTGTGCTAGACTTTGCTGATAGCGTGGCTTCGCCCTTGATATCACTTGTCACGGTGTGTTCAGCACCTAGCCCACTGCCCCAATCCAGATCGGCATCGGCAGCTACCTTAACACTAGCATTAGCAACGTTGTTGCCATAAGCGTCTTTTATACTTACTTTGATGGTATTGACATCACTACCGTCCGAAGTAGCATTATTCTTAGTCAGCGTAACGCTAGAGGTAGACGCATCAGGTGCAGAACTTATGAACTCATAGCTTACCGTCTTAATGGGACGACTTCCGGAGTGCAGGATTACACTTCCATCTGTTTTAAACTTACCTACTTTCTTGGAGCTTACCAGAATAGTGAAAGAACCATCACTGTCGGTCTGTTGCGTCAATTCTGTATTAGTACTGCCGTTGTAAGTAATATCTGAGGTAGTAGCACCTTTATCTGTTTGCGCTGCTTTGAAGATAGCTGTTCTATCCCTACAAGGGTTGCCATTCTCATCTTGCAATATAATTTTCAGTTCTATGTTCTCGCCTGCCTTTTGTATTGTTGGTGTTGCCGTGATACTACAGTTCTTTTCAGCTAGTGTACCTGCCACGAACGAATATGTTAGAGGGCTACCAGAGCAAGGTGCCGATTCGGAGCTTTCGTTCAGATAGCTTACAACAGTAGAGAAATTAATCCATGCTTTTTTCGAGCGAGCACGCACCGTGAGAGTACCGTCGGCAAGTGTGGGCACATTGCTGATGCCGTCGCCAAGAGCAGAAGACTGCTCATTGCCATCGACACCCAAGTAAGAAAAGCTTACATCAGATGTAGCGGCAAAAGAGATCTTAGTACCAGGAGCCGCGTTGCCAACATCGTCCGTTGCTGTTACCTTAAATTCGTGATAACTGTTAGCGTCAGCAACAATATCTGTTTCTTTTGTCAGACATTCCACCTTAACATTAGCGGCAGCATCTGCAATAAAAGTATACTTTGCTGTGCCATTAGTTATTTCGCCTCCTGCTGTCAGTTTTGCCTCTTCTGTATCCAGATCTATATATGTATAGGCAGAGACTTTTGTACTGTAAATACCAGCTGTGGTAGAGGTGGCATAGAAGATAATCTCCCCTTCGGTATCAGTCAGCCCATTAGCATCATTGCTAAAAGTAACCTTGTTTGTGACTGCAAGTTTTACGCTAGCACCGCTTATTGGCTGTCCCAACATGTCCACCACTGTCACTTTTATTTGATGTTTAGCCACTCCATCAGCAACAATGTCAGATGTAAGAACTTCCACCGTACAGTTGTTTAAGTCGGGTTGCTGATACACCTCTATGGTCGTACCACCGTTAGCAACATGCGCCTGGCAAACTTCTCCTGTTGTAAGCTCTGCCCAGACGTCAAAATTTGTTGTTTTGGTCAAAGCGCCCATGTTGAATTGCAGAACCGCACCGCTTGCTCCAAACTTAGATATAGGCAAGCCATCGGGTTGGCCTGCGTCGTCGAGTTTCTGTACATAATATTGCACATCTGTCAATGTGTTTCTAAGCTCAATCTTTCCGTCCATTCCTTGGAAAGTGGCAAAAGGTTGTACAGACAGGCTACTAATGTCAGGAGCTGCCGAGCCACCATCTAGAATATCTATATACTCGATTGTTGAAGCATTTGCATAACCATCTCCCCAGCCTTTCACAATAAGATTTTTACGGGCCTCTGCACCCTTACAAAATTTACTATTCCCGCCGTGGAATTTCACATTCGAGTTTGCTGCACCGTCTGTATATTGCGTATTCCAACTGATAAGCAAAGCATCGTAGTTGTCTATCGACAGTGTTACTCCTTCAAACATAAACTCGGCATTCGTCAGTTTAGGGATTTCCCATGCCGATAAATCTTGGTTGAAAGACGTCGCATTCTTGAAGGTTTTCTTCATTTCTGCCACCGCAGATGTATTCCAGCTACTCATCGGCTGATTGTAGGATGTTGCACTTTCAAACATAGAGTTTAGTTTAGTTGCCGAGCTCACATTCCATCCGCTAATATCTTGATTAAAAGCACTTGCATTACGAAAGGCATGGTTAAAATTTTCGACACTAGCCGTTTTAGCTCTCCAGTCCAAAGCGCTGTTGAAAGCCAAAGCATCCAAGAATATGCCTTCCATATTCGTTACAGTGCTCACATCCCATGTTGTCAGCGAGCTGTTAAAAACTTTACATCCTGAGAATGCATACGCCATACTTGTTACTCCGCTAAGGTCGGGCACATCGATATTCTCGTCAAATACCATTCTCTTAGCATTACAAAACATATTCTCCATGCTTGACCATTTGACGCTTCCAAACTTCACTACCTTGGTCATATCTACAATACTTTCAGTACCATAGCCCCAATACATACTCACTTCACCACGCATTTTTATGGTCACGGTTGTGCCGACAAGCGCAGCTTCGTAGGTATGTTTAGGTTCGCCTGTCACGTCATAGTCCACGGCGCCGTCGCCCCAGAGTACATCCATCGGTCCACCAGAATTCCCTTTTCGTTCTATTTTTATTATTCCTCCAGTTGGCACCTCCCACTCGGTTATGAAAAATCCCTCGCAACCCGATCCTGCGTCGTTGATGGTCCAGCCCTTGTCTATGAGCTTTTTGCGTGCCACCTCGCCAGCACAATACTTGCTAGAAGCATCTAGTAGCACTCCAGTTTTGGCAGTCTCGCTAGCTGTGCCAGCATTCACCTGAAACCACCAACTGATGAGTAGCGCATCGTAGTGCTCTAGCGTCAGTCCCGAATTGAGAAACATTCCTTTGGCAGTTGTCAAGCTATTAATTTTCCATTTCGTCAGGTCTTGGCTGAAAGCCACAGCACCCTCGAAGGTCGAGTCCATCAAACTAACTTTTGCTGTATTCCATTTTGACAGGTCTTGATTGAAAGCCGCAGCATCCTTGAAGGTTTTGCTCATACTAGTTAGCACATCAGTTTTGATACTGCTCACATCTTGGTTAAAGACACTTGCCCCAGAGAACATCTCTGCCATTGTTGTTATCGTAGCTTTAGTAGAAGTCCAAGCCAGCGCTTTGTTGTCACCACCAGGCGCAACACCGTTATTGAACAGGCTCGCGTTTTTAAACATCGAGCTGGCGTCGGTGAGTGCCGACACATTCCACTCGGCAACACTTTGGTTGAAGGCAGTGGCAGCTTCAAACATAGACATCATCGTTGTTACCTTTGATGTTTTGCCTGCCCAGCTCAAGGGCGCCCCTCCGTTGTTGAACAGACTTGCGTTTTTAAACATCATGCTGGCATCGGTGAGTGCCGACACGTTCCACCCGGCAACACTTTGGTTGAAGGCAGTGGCAGCTTCAAACATAGACATCATCGTTGTTACCTTTGATGTTTTGCCTGCCCAGCTTAGTGGCTGGTCAGCGTTATTGAAGGCAGTGGCACCAGCAAACATGCGTTTCATGTTGGTAATGGTCGAAACATCCCAGGCACTAAGGTTGGAGTTCATGCTAGTAGCGCCGTCAAACATCGACTCCAGAGATTTAGCAGCACTTAAAATCGGTGCATCCGCAGCATTTATTTTCAAGTTAGGACAGCCAGCAAAGGCTAATTCCATGCTTTCCCACTTCATTGCTCCCCATTGGTCCACGGCTACTAACTTAGCTGACAAGGTTTCGTCCAAGCCGTCAAATCTGGGTGCTGGAAATCCTGTGCCATCAGCAAATTCGTCTTTATTACTGTCGTTGGCGCAATATATTTTCACCTTATAGTTTCCAGCATCAGCATATTTGTGAGTAGCAATTTTATCTGTATTATTGTAAGGTCCTGTAATATTAACTGTACTGTTTGGACCGTCGCCCCAATCTACATAATAATTGTATGTAAGGTCAGGATTTGTCGGGATGGTAATTTCGTCGCCTGCGTCTAACTGCCACTCGGTAATAAATGCATCTTCGGGAGCTGTGTATGCCATATTTATTGCCAACCTGTGGTTGTTATGAAAGCGGTCAGCAATGGCGGGCAAATCTGTGAAGCTACTTTTATTCCCGAACATATCAGTTACATCCGATTCTACAATTTCCAAAATCTCCAGATAGGGTGTTAAATCGTCTGACGAGGGCACATAATTTGAAAAACAACGCTGGAAAGATACAACAGCTACTCCCTGATATTTTTTCTCATCTTGACTTAGGGCTATCGTGTTGAAGTTACCTCCCAGCAGCAAGTTGCCTTCTGTGGAGGTACTTAAGGTCATTCCGTCCCATTTTCCACCACTAAAACCACCGCGATATTCGTCGAAATGCTCACCGTTTCTATCATCCTCCGTGTATTTGGAAAGATCTCCGTTATGTTCATTATGATATTGCCCCCAAGTGTTGTTCATATCACTTAGTGTCCCGTCGAGGTTAAAAACAACTAGGCAACCCTCGGCAACTATACTGTCTCCTGGCGCTGCTGCCTGAGATCTGTGGCTTCTGGTTTTTTCGCCATCTTCAGTCCAGGTATAAGGACGATAGGTAACCCACAGTTTATTTTTCAAAATAACAGCAGCATCCACACTAAAGGCTACGTTGAATATATCTTTTATATTAAAATCCTCTGACGAGGTGAGCTGTCCATTCTCTTGGATAGGAATAATATGTCTGTCGTTATATGTATTTCCAAATCCATCGGTAAATATTTGCTTATTAGCATCAGAAATAACACCATGAGAACTTTCAACTCCTCCCCTAGAAGGTCTTCTTCCTCCGGAGCGCCCCACCATAAGTATTCCTCCTGGACCACCCTTGTCTTTGCCTGGCATTTTAAGCAGGCCCAAAGGACCACCCATTGCTCCATTTTGGGTTAATTTGTGTTTTTTATAGTCTTCGTCCGGCACCATGCTTCCAGTGAATCGGTCTAGCTTAAATAAAAAGGTGTAGTTGTGGGTATATTCATAATATTGAGGTCTTGGTGGTTCTACCCTGTATTCATACCAAGCACCAGCCACCCAGATATAGTCGCCGTCAATAAGCAAGGGACCTATTTCGCGTTGGGTAGCGAATATTTCAGCGGTGTTTTTTCCATCTACAATCTTGTCGTGTTCTTGTCTGGGCAGAAATGTCTCATCAAATTTTCCGTCAGCATTAAAGCGCGCTAAACCGTTGGACTTACAGTAATTTATTCTTGCCACATACTTTCCATCTTCCATCTTGGCATAATCTCCTTTGTAATTGGGGATTATCTTGCCTGCATGAATCATGTCCGATTTTTCGTCAAACAAGCCCGACACATAAATGGCACCTGCGTCGTCCATCACAATATTGTTATCGCACATACCAGATGCATAGTTCACATCACTGGAGTTTGCATAAGCACCTACTGTTCTGGAAAGTTTTCCGGTACTAATGTAGTTATCCATCCACCTTTCATCCAAGTCAAAATTAGAGTCAAATTTAACGAGGTAATCATAATATTCGCGTTTTTTATAGTCGTCTGAGTCCTCATCAAATTTAGTTTGCCCATAATCTGTAAAAGCACCTCCGGCAATAATGGAGCCATCATTAGGGTCTTCAACCGCCCAAAACACATAGTGGTTAAGCTCGAAAGTTTTCTCCAAGACACCATCTTCATTCACAATAACCATATAATCGGCGTCTGGGTGTCCGTCGTAGCTTTTAAAGGCTCCGGCAATGAGATACTTCCCTTTGTTTTTTCCATGTTGCAGTTGGAAAAAACGGTTCACTCCCCGGTTAAGTACAGTTCCTGGCAAACTACTTCCGAAATCAAAATTTACACTATCTCTTTCGCCAAAGGGCAACACTAGGTCTTCGGCCGTTTTTACGGCAAAATCTAATTTTATTGTATCGCCAGTATTAAGACGTACCTTTACCCAAGATGGTCTTCCTGCGTCTCCATTAAGCCATTCGTCGTAATAAGACTCCAGACGTATGACATCGTTGGTTACGTATTTTCCGTCGGGTTCGGGAGTTTTTGTTTTCTCCAATTCTGGTAGCTTGCCAGGGGTTTCTTGTGCCCAAGCCGCCTGCTTCGCCACACACACACAGAGAAGCAATAGTGCTAAAATAAGTTTAGTAATTTTCATGTGTTTAATATTACGCAATAAGCTGTAAGCCATATGCTTTTGCTGGTTTTTTAATCATTCTCCTGTGTGAGGTTCCGACACTCATGGCTCGTTTCATATTTTCTTTTATTTGTTTGTTATACTAAAAAGGAGACAGAATAAAAAGCGGAGCTTACTTTAAGCCGCAAAAAGATTAGACTGCCTGTCTTGGGCTCCTCAACATTATGAGAAAGTATGGACACAAAAGAGCAGTATCTCCCCCAAAAGGGAGAGCAACTCTTATCATTAATATATTTTATAGAGCTAGTCATTTAACTGCATAGTATTTTAAACTGAGACTGTACTAGCTCCGAGTGGCTTACGTTATCAGCTTTCACCATCCGTTTAACTTTTCCTCCCTCATTTAATTGGCCTGCACAAACAACCTTTTTCTTATCTGGATCATTGCTCCTGCCGGTTTTTCCTTCTTCATGACCACCTACAACAAATTCATCAACATGAACATCTCCATCCATAGGGTAATTCTTACTAGACTTCATAGCTTCTCTAACCTTATGCATAAACAAACGAGCAGTTCTTGGCATGATGCTGAATCGTTCTGCAACATAGCTTGCTGATAAACTCTTTGTAGATGTTGACATCTCAAAGCATATGAAAAATGCCTTTCTAAGCCCGAACTTGTTCTTATGGAACAAGGTATTTGCGGTTGCACTTTCTGTATGACTACACTTGTTGCATGTCCTCGAATGATTTGCCCTTAC
>JBKECH010000148.1:0-6382 GCA_047974415.1 Bacteroidales bacterium
AATGCACATTCTTTATCTCAACCTTTAGAATTTTGCTTAGTCCTGAAATCATATCCACGTATGAGATATTCCCCTCATTAAAGCATCCTGTGAGATATAAGGCTTTTGATAATTCAACAAGCTCTGTTGGCTTGGCAGTCCATGTTAGCTTTGGAGTGCTGTGTTGCTCGTCTTTTTGTTTGAAATCCGAACTTAGATTCGGTTCTTGATAGCGGTAGTTTTCTAGCTGTCCAATCAGTTCATCAATAAGCTTTATTAAGTCTTGTAAGATAAAATGCACGAAGTCTTGGCAGTTTTTTTTTATACTGTGTTTGCATCAGAAAAAGTAAGTCAATCTTATTCCGCAATAAGATTTCACCTCTATTTGCTAGACCTTTTGCTCGATGATTTAATTCTAAGATTTCATCGACCAGACTTCCGAATACATCAAAAGCCTCTTGTTCTGTAAGTGTACAAATCCCTTTGAACACTTCCGATTTGATAATTCTTTCCATGTTGTAAAATTTATGAGATTAGTATAAAGTGAATTTCTTTGTGCGATGTGCCAATTGCATCTGCTTCTAAGCGTATAACGGGAGTTTTGTATGTTATTGTATTTTTCTCACTAAGGTCTTTATAAATAACTACAAGGTTTTGCATACATACTAGAGGGAACTATTTCCTAAAGTTCAATAGTTCCCTCTAGTGTGTGATAAACATACATTATTTTACACTTTTTTAGGTTTAATAATTTTCGTCTATTTTTTCTTTTAGCAACTTTTCAATGTCCTCTATTGAAGTGCTATTAAAAATTAAATGGTCATTAATCAGCACAGTTGGAGTTCCATAGATACCTGCGGATTCAATTCTCAGCATACTTTCACGAATGTTGGTTTTTATATTTTCATCTAAAAAGTCTTTCTCAAATCTTTCCATGTCTAACCCAATATTATCTGCCATACGGAAAAGTGCTACTGAATCCGGGATAGCGGAAGTTGAAAAAATAGAGTCGTGCATAACCCAAAATTTATCTTGGTTTGCAGCACACTCTGATGCAACCGCTGTTATCGGTACATAAGATGAGTAATATGAAAAACTTAATTTTACTTTGTCGGCATACTTTTTATAAAGTTCATCGAATGCTACATTTTGTTCCCTACAAGAATAACAGTCGAAATCACTCACTATCAACACATTAATCTTTGCATCACTACTCCCTTTAGTATGTATTATTAAATCTTTGAGTGTTATTTTTGGAGGAGGAGGAGGAGGTGATAATAGGATTTCAATATTATGTATGCCTCTCAAAGAATCAACAAATTGGTCGATTAGATGTCTTTTGTAACGTTTTGTCAGTAATTTAACTCCTTCTGACGAATTTATATCGTGAAAAACTAATGTTTCTCTAAGCTCTGGAACAACATCGTGGAAATTTGTTTTACTTGCAAAGTCAATCAGGTTTTCTTTATTTATTTTCCCTTGATATAATTTCTCTTTTAAGCTATCAATTGACAAGTTTTGCTTTTTTGCCTCAATGTCAATTAGCTTATTATTTATAGCCTCTTTGGTTGCGGTCTCTCTAATCACATGAATTCTGCTTAACTCATCATAGAGCTGTTGACGAACAATTTGGTCGATAGAATCTAAAAATAGAGGGATGGTATCTATCAGTGCAGCAGGAGTTCTGTTTTCAACAAAATACGCTTTTCCTTTTTGTTTTGATGGGCTACAAGATAATAAGATAGTTCCCAAGAGTAACATAGTAATGTATATATATCTTTTCATAGCTATTTGTTATAAGTTTGGTGGCAACTTTTAAAAGTTACCACCAAATTGTAATTTTACATTTAGCGATTAGCTCGGCTCACATAAAGTCTTGTATTGCCTGTATCTGCACCAATAAATGATGAATAATACGACTGCGATTTAGGAGCACTAAATCTGTTAGCATTCCTTCTATCTTCATCATCGCTAAAAACAGTTCCACGGGCAGCGTAATTATAGTTGCTAAATACGCCATAATCTCCAATTCCAAAGTCTGGGAAAGTTGTGCTACCACGAGATACTGATGGGAAATATTGGAAAGCTAATTGAATATTTTTGCCACCAAAAACACAATTACCCCAACGACCAGAGAAGTTATTCCCAGCATTAGTAACTCTATTGCCATTTCTGCTATCCTCATTGTCAAATGCTCTAATAACCAAGTCTGTACCACGAGGAATATTTCCGCTAAGGTCTAGTACAGCATAGTTGTAAGCATTGCGTTTTAGCAACGAACCATCTACAACACAAAAGTTATAGGTGATATTCCCACTGCTACACTTTGTAATATTTCCATACCAACTGCCTGAAACAGATGATTTCTGTCTATTGTCTTCGCAATCCATAAGAACCATTAATCGTCTGTTTGGGTCACACCAACCGGACTGTATCACACCAACAGGGTTGCTACCTGATTTCAACGTTACCATGTTTTTCAGTCCGACATTTTCTAGCTCATCTGCAACAAGTTGCAAGGTATACTCATCTGCAAACGTTTCCACTTTATCATCAGATGAGGAATCCCATGCCGTTTCAATCTTAACATCTCCTTCCTTATAGGTTGTTTCAATTTTAGCGACTTCCTCTGTGATAGAGTTGGAGCCATCATTTGTGTCTAAGTTATCCTCTGAGCAACTGAATTGGGTGAATAATAAAGCTACCAAAGCTAGTTGCAATGTTCTATTGAAAATTTTCATAATACTTCCTTTCAAAAGTTAGTTATTTATTACAGATTGTAATTGTACAATCAATTCCATATCACGTAATTAGTTCAGTACAAACTTGTCAGCTATCTACTTGTGATATTTTGAGAGTAGTAACCAATTAAAGACAGGTCTGTTATTATAAATTTTATTCCATAGGCTCTACTCGTTATTGAATTATAACACTTGCTTCAGACACTGCCGAAGCTCTAAATAGTCCCAATGCTCCATTACTGATATTTCCGGGAGGTGATGCAGGAGCAGGTTTAAATGCACCACCATCATTTTCAAATTGGTCGATTAATGCTTTGTAGAAATTATATTCCACCAAAGACAAAGAATTAAGAGATATATACATTTGCTCTCCAACAGAATACATAGGGTATTCTATTCCACGAGGATTATAACCTAAACTTACATTGAGATTCTCAACATCGGATTCCATGTGAACATCAGAGAAGATAGATAAATCCCAATTTGTCATTTTCCCTTGCCAAGTATCTCCATTTATTCTACGGTAATATGATTCCTTGTTTTGCATTATGAGATAATAATTAGTTACATTTTGGGGTTCTTGGAAACTTATTATAGGAACATAATATATTTGACCGTCCTTTTCCGAAACTGTCATTTCATAGCTAAAAACCTCAATATCTGGTACGGCTTTCATGTAAGCGGTTGCTTCATATACTTTATTCTCCCAAATAACTTTTAGATAATAAGTATGTCCCTCTCTACCTATAAAATTGTCAGACGTTGCATAGAACCCCCTTCTGTTGCATTCGTATATATCAGAGGATATAAATAATGTATCTATTGCATTGCCATATTCATCAAATACAGGCTTGTATAGATAGTAGCCATTATACATTGCTGTTGTAGTATCAAAATCAGAAAGTTCAATCTTATATCCAGTTTCATCAAAATCAATATACTCTAATGTATCAATATTATTTTCATCATCTGACAGTATAACTGTTGCATCTGCTATGTAGTAGTCTGCTCCTTCGGTTGTTCCTATATCTAGTCTGCTCTTTGTGAGTTGTACAAAATAGGGACCGGGTTTGTTGTTAATTGCTCCCTCTACAACAAGACGTGAGCCTCCATTGTCAGCAATGTTTAAGTCATAATCTTCAATACAAGAAGTTATGAGAGTTACACCAAGTAGTAATGTTATTATCTTATTCATGTCTAAAATTTAAAATTGTAGGTTATAGATGGAGTGATGCCATACAGGTACATCTTGTATGCTTGACTTCTTGCCAAATCGTTGTTTTGTTGTCGCACGAACAGCGAGAAGATATTTTTCTTGTTATATACATTGTAGATTCCAAAACTCCATTCTCCTTTAAATCTACGAGTATTGTAGTCTCTAGGGCGATATGTAAGTGAAACATCTAAGCGATGATACATTGGTATCTTATATCCATTACGACTTGTGTAATAGTTGAATGAAGAACCTGCAAAATTGAAACTTCCTTCGGGAACAGTAATCCAACCGCCTGATGACAGCTTAAAGACCGATGATAAGGTTAGTGTCTCACTAAGTTTATAGTTAGCTACTAATGATAAGCTGTGCCTTTTATCAAATGTGGCAGGGTAAACTTCGTTATCATTAATGCCGTCAATTTGCCTTGTTGTTTTAGATAAGGTGTAGCTTGCCCATCCTTGAAGCCTGCCCATTTTCTTTTCAGCATACAGTTCTAGTCCGTATGATTCACCATCGCCTGTAAGTACCTGAGTTTCTATATGAGGGTTCAAGAATAAATCGGCATTGTCTCTATAATCTATTAGGTTATTCATCTTTCTGTAATATGCTTCGGCTGAAAACTCGTACACACCATTGTTCAAGGTTCTGTAATATCCAACTGATACTTGGTCGGCAGTTTGAGGTTTAATGTAGCTGCTAGCCGGAACCCAAACATCTGACGGGAAACCAACTGACGAATTACTGATTAGATGCTGAAACTGTATGTTGTGAGAGTACGACAGCTTCACAGAACTTTCTTCTCCTAATCGGTAGTTAAAAGAAAGGCGAGGCTCGAAGCCTTGATAAAACTTGACAAGTTTTCCACTATCATAATGAGTTGAGTCAGTTATTTCCCAACTAGGGGAATAAGAGTAAACTGTACTCTCGCCTAAAAGGAAAAATGCAGAATATCTGATGCCATAGTTTACTGACAATTTCTCTCCTATCTTTTGGTCATTGCTAGCATATATTGAACTTATTATCGCCTGCTGTTGGTCGAGAGTGAAAGGTTTTGTTATTGAAGTCTCATCACGAGGTTCTATTTTTCCGGGAGAGTAGTCATGTTTTTCAACTGAGAAACCAAACTTTATATGATTATTTGGATTTAAGTACCAATCAAAATCCGATTTCAAATCTATCTCGCCCAAATCGGAACTCCATTTAAAGTGGCGAGCATCGTCTTTTAAGATATATGAATAGTTGTATTTGCTGTAAACAAGCATTGTGTTGGCAAATAGTTTGGAGTTGAAAATATGATTCCATCTTGCCGTACCTGTAATATTCCCCCAATCCATACTACTATCATCATCAATAGAGTAATAATAAAAATGGTCATTGCCTGTATATGCCGAAAGGTATATGCGGTCTTTTGAACCGAGTTGATAATTAACCTTTGCATTTATATCATAAAAGCTGATTTCATTTTTATTGTTGAAGTCATTAAGTGCTTCCACTCCCATATTTTGCCCGACTGAACCAAGCAGGTTCGCAGTAGTTCCTGCATAACTTCCTCTACCGGAAATTATGAAAGAACCCTTCCCTTTTGCAAAAGGGCTTTCTAATGTAAGACGACTTGCAATAAGTCCTATACCACCGCTAACTCCAAATTTCTTATTGCTACCCTCTTTCATGTGAACATCAACAACCGAAGATAATCGTCCGCCAAACTGTGCAGGGAATGCTCCTTTGTAGATTTTTGCGCTCTTTATAGCATCGGTATTGAATACTGAAAAGAAACCAAGAGCATGAGACGGATTATATACAGGTGCGCCATCAAGTAAAAATAAGTTTTGGTCGAAAGAACCACCACGTACAGACAAGTTAGTCAAGCCTTCGTTTGTAGCTTGTACTCCGGGAAAAAGCTGAAATGTTTTTATAATATCGGTCTCTCCCATAGTAGCAGGCATAATTCTAACATCGGACATTTTTAATGATTGACTATTCATTTCCGTGCTGCCAATCTTGTCGTCTTGTTTTGCAACAATGCTTATTTCATCAACAGTAAAACTCGATGCTTCAAGCTCAATGTTCAGTTCTTTTTCTCCTGTTAGATTGATTTCTTGACTTTCCGTTTTATAGCCCATGTACGAGCATTTGATTTTATACGTACCTGCACTAAGGGTTAAAGAGAAAAAGCCATAGCTATTAGTTGTTACTCCATTTTGAGTGCCATCAACCGCCACTACTGCTCCAATCAAACTTTCTCCGGAGCTTTTGTCTCTAACGTAGCCATACAAAGTAGGGCTTTGAGCTTTGGATTGGATTGATATTAAACCAATAATAATAAATATCACTATGAATTTTCCTATATATTCGATTGCGTTCATTTTGCTTTAGGTGTTATTACAATAGGTAGCTACATATCAAAAGCAAATATACAACACATTTTCAAATTAGAATATATAGT
>JBKECH010000175.1:0-2845 GCA_047974415.1 Bacteroidales bacterium
TCTATGTCGAATGTGGTGGGTAGACTTTAATGGAAAATAGAAAAAGTATTCGAATTGCAACACAAAAGAGCATTTTGGCGTAACGTTTCTTTAAACAGTTTTATCTTGGTAGAGGGTGTATCAAGCGCTTTCTTCGAAAAGTTTTGGCTTGATAGAGGGTGTATCAAGTGTTTTCTTCGAAAAATTTTGGCTTGGTAGGCCTAATGATTTTTTAGTTTCCAAATCTCACCCACTCTATTCGACATAGAGCCTCTTTTTTCTTGCAAAGATCTAAAAGAGAAAAATGAAAATCAAAAGAAGAATTTAAAAGAAAAATTGACTTATATGAATATTCCCAAAAGGGTATATGACTTTGGGATTATTAATTCATCTGATACTACATTAGTTGCTAAATACTATTTTAAAAACATTGGCAATGAAAATTTGATTATAAAGGATGTTAATCCAGATTGTACATGTACTAACCATTCGCTTAGTAATAGCATTGTTTCCCCAGGAGATTCAGCATTTATTGAACTTGAATTTAATACTAAAGGCAAGTTTGGAATGCAAAAGATTTTTACAACAATAAAAGCAAATACGGAGGCTAAAATGCATGCTCTAATTCTAAAAGTAGATATTCAAGAATAATATTGTAAAGACTAATTCAGAGAGAGATAAAAGTAGTTTATGACACCAAATAAGGGCGCTAAAAACAATTGCAGTATATTACAACGGTAAAGATTCTCTTAAATTATTAACTATAAGAGGGCAAGCTAAGTAACAGATAAATATATTTACTTAACTTATTAATGTATTGGATTGCCGTAGCGAGCAGTTCTAGCTCGATAAAACAAGAGTTTTGGCAACTGAGGCAAAAGTCGGTGAAGCTTTTGTTTTGGAGAGATTGGAGCTGCGCAGTAGGTGGCTTGATACAGATTTAGGGAGTATTATGAGCTAAAGAATAGCTCAAGCAAATTTCCTTCTACACGAGGACTTAAAATACTTAGCAAAGCTTCTTGTTGAAGCCCAAAAACTATTTCTCCCCCAAAAGCGGTATTAATCATACTGGCTTTTTGGGGCTTTTATGCCTCAAACTCTTTTAAAGCTAGGTCATAAAGGATACCACCTTTTACTTACACCAGGTAAATCGCTTTTAACCCCAGAGCAGTTTTTCTCTATACGTATCTGAAAGAGCTACTTTGGCTCTTTTGTTCGGTTTTGATATTTTCGTTGATTTTTCTTTCTCCAGTAAGACAAGCGCCATCTTGCTGATAACATTGAAATTCTGGTCGCTATTTTCTTTCTTTTTGAGGTTGCGATCTTCATCAAAGATGACATCTAAACCCCAATGTAGGTTGTTCTCAATGGCCCAATGTTGGCGCACTGCTTTGTTGAAATAGATGGCATCCCTTGTTGATGAACTGATGTAATATCTTACTTCCTTTTGGGTTAACTTCGTTGACTTGATATATCGTTCCGAGCTTATTCTAATGATAGTCTTCAGCCCTATCCAATCCTCTTTGTCATCCAGAAATCTGAGGTCTCTTACGAAGTCGCATCTACGCTCCTTTCATTGCTCTTTTCTTTAGTCGCAATTTGAGCTAGGGTAACTTTGTCTTCTGAAGCATAGGCCGATACAATGTGTAGCACTTTGGTTTTTCCTTTCATTACCGATCCTTTTATTGTTTTGCCATCAATAGCAACAACCGCTCCATCAGTAAGATCTGGTAATTCATTTATCCATGATATAAAACACGTATTGAAGCTGTCTGTATCTAGCCTGGCAAAGAGCTTTCCTAAAACATCATGAGAGGGAGTGCCATTGGTATATGGATAGAATTTGCGCAACCATTCCAACTTTTCTTTCCCAAACAGGGTTATGTCAGTCCACGTGCTAAACCCACTTAACGAGGCGCTAATACACAAGAAAAATATTTCTATTAATGGATAACTGTAGTATCCTTTGTTTGTTCGCCTAGAGTCTTCCAATGTTGAAAATGAGTTAGTAAATAGTAGTTCTTTTTCTTTTCCAGGGCCTTTGTTTTCCATTTTTTCTTGAAAGGGAACAGCCCCTTTCAGATGCCAAAAGATACTAATATTGTGGGAATAATTACTCTTTTTTAAGGGCGATTTACCTGAAACTAGCACCACTGTTTGTATATTAATAAAATATTACCTATATTGCGCTCTGAAAAAAGGTTCTAATATCAACAGGAAATAGATTGTATATTTCAACACAATGTTTTACAGTATGTTAAATACTATTATTAGACAATCTTGTTTGACTATCTTTAGATTGTTTAAATCATCCTTAGTGATTAATAAGGTGTTAGCTTGTTGTTTTTATCATCTCAGCTCGTTTTATGTTGTTGTAAAATTTATTTCTTTTATTTCGTTAGCTTGCCGTTGTGAATCTACGTGCGTGCATAATATGCTGACACATACGGTCTTACCCCCCCCCCCTGCGTATTGAGAGTGCTTTCTTGCTCGATGCGTCAGGATCCGAATATTCGGGAGTTGAGCGCGCACACCACAAAACAATTTTACATCTCTCAATAATTCAGATTCTTGGCTACGAAAATAATGCTTTGCAAGATTGCAAGGCAGGGATTGTTATGTCTATTTACGAGGGAAGAGTAGCCTTGTTAATCATTTTATTTATCCAATATTTTAATAATTAAAAAGCGAAAGTCTATGAGAAAATTTACTCTGATTTTAGTAATGTGCTTTGCATTGTTTAGCAGTGCATATGCGCAAAAAACAATAACTGGGAAGGTTATTGACGAGAGTGGGCTAGGGATACCTGGAGTTGCAGTCGTCCAGAAAGGAACGACAATAGGAAGCATCACAGACGTCGACGGCA
>JBKECH010000127.1:0-2951 GCA_047974415.1 Bacteroidales bacterium
GGATTGTCATTCATGCTATGTAACATCCTTGATGTTACAGTATGAATATCAACAGGTTGGTTTATAGACATAATACTATTTGGAATAGTCCCAACCTTCAATGGATTTACAACCCATTGATACTGAATACCTGTGATAGGTATAAGTATAGGTATAACCTATGCAATACTATTTAACTTAGTTGATAAACTAAGTAAAAACCCCATAAGTGTATAATAGTAATGATGAAAATTACAGGACAATTTATAACAGCAGTTCCATTTGACACAATGGATGATGTCGGTACTCCAGTGTGAGGATCGTCTGATTTCTGATTATTAATAATATTAGCAATAGTATTTATACTTTTAGGAGCTCTTTTTATCTGAATGTATTATTCACAGAAAAATGATAGTCATCTTATGGATAAATATGGACATAAATCAGCAGGATCTTTTAAAGGTTACTGAGCAAGATATAAGGGAGCTATTTATGCTTTCTTGGCAGGGATTTTTATATTATTCGGATTTTTATTTTTATTATTCGCTACAGGTCTAGTTGCTGATATAACTTATGACCCGACTTAGTACTAATTTTAACTAACAAATTAGGGGGCAAAATGCCCCCTTTGTAATTTGTATGTATATACTTTCGGGAGTATATAGTAATGCTTACATTACTATCTCTCAATGCTTCGCATTGAGATAATATAGTTGCTTAATAATAATTAAGTGATATTTGAAAGGAGACAAACATTTGTCAATAATTATTTATCGATAGTTAACACTCGAGAGAATCTTTTAAAAGATCGATAAGTAATATTAACAATAGTTTATTAAAATATGTCAAACGCAAAAGCAGACGTTAAAAAACATGCAGACGACGGCAAAGACACTAAAGTTAAAAACACAAATGGCAAAGGAAACGGAATTGATTTTTCCGGTTTCATTAGAAAACTTTCTGGTGGACTAATGATCCCTATTGCTCTTCTACCATTAGCAGGGTTATTCCTTGGGGTAGGAGCAGGGTTCGAAAATGTTGCGCTTACAATCCATGACGATTGAGCATCAACACAAGGACACTTTGCTTATGTATTCACAGTCTTTAAAATGATTGGTGATACAATATTTGGTAACTTGCCTATATTATTCTGTTTAGGTGTTGCGGTTGCATTCTCAGACGATAAAGGGGTAGCAGTATTCACTGGTATCATTGCTTGAATCGTCTTCAATGCAACGCAATCTACAATGATTTGAGCCAACACAACACCATTAACTGCACCAGAATCTGGTGCCCTAATTGATGGTGATGGTAATATCTATAAAATTGTAGATTATACAATCGGATTCTATGGACACGTTCCATCTTCAGTTGTAGCATCTAACATCGGAATTACATCAATGCAAACATCAGTATTCGGTGGTATCTTAATGGGATACTGAGCAGCATTCATGTACAAAAAATTCCACAAATTTGAAATGCCTAAAGTATTAGGATTCTTCTCAGGAACAAGATTCGTTCCAATTATTACATTCTTAACAGTTCCAATTTGAGGGTTCGCATTCGTAATGGTGTGACCAGCAGTTGGTATTGGTCTTGACTACTTTGGTCAATGATTAGGATCAATTGGTTACGGAATAGACTCATTCATGTTTGGAGTAGTAGAAAGATCATTAATCCCATTCGGATTACACCATGCTTTCTATACACCACTATGATATACATCAGTTGGAGGTCAATTACTTGACAGCACTGGTGCAGTTATAGCAGAAGGTAATCAAAAAATATGATTCGCCTTCCAATCAGAAGGAATTGCATTTAATGCAATGAACGGAGCCGATATGGTTACTGGAGGAAGTTTCGGATTATCAGGAGCAGATGCTTCTAAAAACTTCGACTCTATCCTAGGAATGGATGGATCACAATACTACATCACTCATGGTGTTAATCCAGGAGCATACATGCAAGGTAAATTCCCATTCATGTTATTCGGATTACCAGCAGCAGGTGGAGCCATGATTATGGCCGCTAAGAAAGAAAATAGAGAGGTAGCAATGTCAGTTATTGGTGCTGCGGCCCTTACTTCATTCTTAACAGGTATTACAGAACCTATTGAATTTACATTCCTATTCTTACAACCATTACTATACTATGGATTCCATATTTGAATGGCTGGTATCTCATTCATGTTACTAGACGTTATTGGATCACACGTAGGAATGACATTCTCAGGAGGAATCTTCGATTACGTTCTATTCGGAATTCTTCCAGATGCAACTGGTTACCATGTTAACTGTTGAATCATTCCTATTATTGGTGTTATCTATGCACCAATCTACTTCTTCTTCTTCTACATCATGATTATCAAACTTGATATCGAAACACCAGGTAGAGAAAAAGAAGGAGACGTACAAGCACTAAAAACAAAAGCTGACTTTAAAGCACAAAAAGCCGGTAAAAAAGGAGCTAAAGACGCAGACTTCCAAAATAGATTAAACATTCTTGTTGAATCTCTAGGTGGAGTTGAAAACTTAACTTCAGTAAACGCTTGTATTACAAAACTAAGATTACAAGTAGCCGATAACTCAGTTATTGACTTCGATAGAATTAAAAAAGAAACTGGAGCCATGGGGTTCTCAGGACAAAAAGGTAAATCACCTATGATCGTATATGGTGCTGAAGCCGAAAAATTCAAAACAGCAATCTTAGAAATGAAATAATCGAGTAATTAATTTACTTAATAATTAAACAAAACATCGTCGCGAGAGCGTCGGTGTTTTTCTTAATCTATTTGCACAATATCACTATATATATGTAAAATATTATAGATTTGAAGAGATAAAAATTACACACTATAAGAGTGGTAATCTTGATAATCAACAACATAAACAAAAAAAACAAACAAGGAGAATAAGGAAATATGCCTACAATGAATCAACTTGTAAGGTCAGGTAGAAAACCTAAGACTAAAA
>JBKECH010000150.1:0-22505 GCA_047974415.1 Bacteroidales bacterium
GGCAGAAAGCAGAAAAAGGTAAACTTTTTACATAAGGAAAGGGAAATGCCGTTTATCCCTGCATAAGCCTAGCCTTCAAAAGCTGAAGGCTAGGCTAAAAGAGCTCACTTCAAGGAGTAATGGCATGGGCTATGAACAAAGAAAACTTCAACTAACCCGATACATCCGAGGATGGATTAACTACTACAAATTAGCCGATATGAAGACCCATCTACAGCGAGTAGATGAGTGGTACAGGCGAAGATTACGAATGTGTATATGTTGGAAGAAGGTCAAGACTAAGTTTCAAGATTTGATGAAATGCGGAATTGGGCAGGGGAAATCTTGGGAATGGGCAAATACTCGCAAGAGCTATTGGCGCACCTCCAAAAGTCCCATGCTCACACGAGCCATCACAAACGTGAGAGGAGGAATGGGAATTAATCCCATTCCTCCTACTCGATTTGCTCTAGGTAGTACAACTTTCTTTACTGGTAGCTACTTATATCCAGCGTAATATTTTTTGCACTCTCATAATCTACTTCTGCAATAATAGTATAGCTTGTATTTAGACTTGGCTTTTCTAGGTCGTCGTCAATTTCGCAAGTTATGACATCAATGCCGTCAGAGAAAGACATATAAATGTCGTCATCGTTTTTCGGACTGATATCTTTGGTGAACTTCCCCTCCAACTTCACTTTTATATCGCGCGAGTCCAGAGCGCGACCATTTGCGAATATGTCAGCCACAGTATAACTAGTTCCATTGGGGTTGTATCCAGTTGCTCCACCAATCAGATATTCTAATTCCAAATGCACATTATCGTTGTGCTTGTTATGTTCTACCTCTGCCACAAAGGTAATCTTGTCTCCCTTCTTTATGTCTGTATGCCAATCATCGTCAAGTTCTAGTATTATGTTGTCAGTGCCGTCGCTCACAGAAACGTAATAATCCTCATCACCAGCGTTTCTTTGTGGGTCGTCCGATACTGTCAATGTCATTTTAACCCTGCTGTCGTGTCTGTCCATCGTTTGTGCGTTTTTCTTTATATAAGCAATAGTAGTTGCATTGCTATTCAACCCACTTTCATTTTTGTCAAATCCTTCAACAACATCTGCATATATCAACTTGCCAGCAGATTTCAATGAGGATACAGATATATCTTGTTTCACTATACCTTTAACGGTTATATCTTTCTCGTAGATAACACCGTTTAGATAATCGTTTACATCAACAGTTATCACAGTGCCGTCAGTTCCCTTCAAATAAAATTTGTCAGTCGTTCCTGGCACATGGTCAGTTATCTGCCCACTTACTGATACGCTAGTGCCTTCGCTCTGAGAGGCAATGTCGGCAGCATTCATGTCCTTGTAGTGAGGGTTTCCATTGTTGTTGTCGTCACTACATGCCACAAAACTCGTTGCAACCAAGAATAAAGCTACTATCTTGGTTTTGAAAAAAAATGTTCTCATCGTACTAATAGTTTTAATTAAATTTCTAATTATGATTTTCTTTTGGGAGTATGTTTCTTACTTCTATATCTATGAAATTATCGTTGTAATCTACTGTCAGAAGTATTGTGCATTCCTGATTTATTGTGGGAGCAAGATAATTTTCTAGCTCTACTCGTATTTCCTGCTCACCATCAGAGAATAGATAATGTTCTCTATTGTATTCTTTTATAAATCGGCCTCTAATTTTCAGTACTCTATCTTGTCTGTCCAATATCGAAGCATTATTCTTGATATATGCAATATTACTAAGCTCTATATCATCGCTATAATTTAGCGCTTCTAGCTCTACTTCAGTCACCAGATTCTCATCGTCGTCAACAGTAGCCAATATTGAAACCTGCTTGTCTATAACTATTATAGGTCGCCACGAGTCGCTGACTTCAACTCTAATTACTTCTGTGTCATCTCTAAAAGAAAACATCTCTTGACCTATTTGTTTTGTAAACGCTCCTCTCAGTTCAATTACCTCGTCGCTATTGTCATATTGACGAGCATTGGTTTTAACGTCGAGGACTGTGTGGTACTTAGCCACTACCTGAGCATTTACAGTGCTTGTAAGGACTATAAGCAACAATGAAATCTGGACAATCTTTTTCATATCATTAAGTTTATGATGCAAAGGTCGATATCAAAACTGTAGATATTTGGGATTTTAAATCCTTTGCTAAAGAAAGTTGAGGAAGTATATATAAAAAAGATAGGTTGTTCTCTAATTCAGAGAACAACCTATAAGATTGTCTAGTTAGAGTCTGTCTATAAAGTCCAATATCTGCGTTACGCACACTTTGCGAATTAGTCATTTAAACAAGTAAACTCCCAATTAGCAGAGTCCCCATATCCCTTGTAGTCTTAACTTCTTTTGCTCAAGGTTTACAGAATTATAAACATACCCTAGAGTTCCAGATTCTTAGTCTATTATTAGCTCAAAGTCGAGCTGTTTTTTTTCTAAATCTGCTCTTGCTACTTTTACACTTAGATTTTCGCCTAGCTGAAAAGTGTTATGAGTGCGCTTACCGACTAGGCAATAGTTCTCTTCGTCAAAAATGTAAAAATCATCCTTTAGAGAGCGAATCGGTATCATACCCTCGCACATATTTTCCAGCTCAACATAAATCCCCCATTCTGTAACGCCAGATATTACACCATTGAAAACAGCTCCAATCTTATCTTCCATAAACTCAACCTGCTTATACTTGATCGAAGTGCGTTCGGCATTTGCCGCTAAGTTCTCCATCGTAGAGGAGTGCTTACAGAGCTCCTCGTATTCATTTTGATCCACAGATTTCCCCCCATCCAGGTAGTACGCCAAAAGTCTATGTACCATCATATCTGGGTAGCGACGAATAGGAGAGGTGAAGTGAGAGTAGAAATCAAAACTCAAACCATAATGACCAATATTCCTAGTGCTGTATTCAGCCTTAGACATTGTCCTCACCGCTAGAGTCTCGACAAGGTTTTGTTCAGCTTTGTTTTTTACATCATGCAAGACCTTGTTTAGAGATTTTGCTACACCAGTAGCATTGTTTAGTGATACTTCGTAGCCAAATCTTTTTATGAAAGTGCTGAAAGTTTGCAACTTCTCGGGGTCGGGCTTATCGTGTATCCTATATACAAAAGTGCGTGGTTTATCGCCTTGTTTCTTTGGCCTGCCTACAAAGCTTGCTACTTGTTTGTTTGCTAGTAGCATAAACTCCTCTATTAGTTCGTTGGATGCTTTTGGTTCTTTGATGTACACCGAAAGAGGTTTACCATTTTCGTCAAGATTAAAGCGTACTTCATTCCGTTCAAAATTAAATGCTCCGTGTTGCATCCTCCTTGCGCGTAGTTGTGCTGAAATCCTGTTAAGAGGAAGAACAAGATTGCTGAGCTCTCCTTCTTCTGTTTCGATAATCGTTTGAGCTTCTTCGTAAGTAAATCGTTTGTCAGAGTTGATGACAGTGCGACCAAACCATTCTTTTACAATCTCAGCTTTGTCGTTAAGCTCGAATACTGCCGAAAAGCATAACTTATCCTCATTAGGGCGCAAAGAGCAAATGAAATTAGATAGTCGTTCGGGCAACATTGGCACAACCCTATCCACAAGGTACACAGAGGTTGCCCTGTTCTTTGCTTCCTCTTCAATGAGCGAGTTAGGTCTAACGTAATGAGTAACATCGGCGATATGAACACCTACCTCATAATTTCCATTTTCCAGAATTTGTAACGACAGCGCATCGTCAAAATCCTTTGCATCGGCAGGGTCGATAGTACAAGTCAGAACTGAGCGCATATCTCGGCGCTTTGCTATTTCCTTGCTGTCGATTTGATCTGCAATTTTTTCAGCTTCGTCTATAATATTCTGAGGATATTCGTACGGAAGATCGTATTCGGCAAGGATAGCATGCATTTCGGCATTGTTGCTCCCCGAGTTGCCTAGCACATCAATGATAGTCCCGAAAGGGTTTTTTGCCCTCGGTGGCCAGTCCGTTATTTCAGCAATAGCCTTTTGCCCATGCTGAGCACCATTTAGTTCTGCTTTGGGAATAAATATATCGAATTTTACGCGAGAGTTTGGAACGAGAAATGCAAAGTTCTTCGTTACCTCAATAGTACCTACAAACTTGCTCTTGGCTCTGTTTATTACTTCGATAACCTCTCCTTCAAGACGTTGTCTTCTGCGCTTTGCAAAAAGTTTTATTTTTACCGTATCCCCTTCAAAAGTATTCAGCAACTTGTTGTGCGGGATATAAACAACCCCAACCCTGCCTCCATCAGGTACAAGGAAGGATTCGCCGTTTTCATCGACCTCAATTATTCCAACTGCACAGCCTTCGTGGCTGATAAGTCGGTATTTACCTCTGGATACAGACTCAATTTTCTCTTGGTCCTGCAACTCGTCAAGCGATACTGTTACTAAATTTTTGGTTTGAGCATCCATTATTCCTAATGCAGCTGCTATCTGTTTATAGTTAAACGTCCTGCCAGGTTCTTTAAAAAAGAGCTTTAAAATAGTGGCTTTCAATCTTTTTTTATTGAAGTGCTCTGGAGCAACCTTTGCTTTTTTTCTTGTCATTTTTATTTATTTTAACACCGCAATGTACATAATTAATAAGATACCCACAACTTTTGGCTTATACCTGCCAGAATAAACACATCTATTCTAAACCCTTGTTAACTCCTGAGCAATCATTGCGGCTTGCTTTAACGCCGTCTCTGTTGCTAATTTCGGAATGTCGGGAGGCTAGCCATATTGCCTTAGGGTGCGTTTGATGATTACCTTCAGTTATTTTGGGTATTATCATTTGCATCAACAATCCAGCTGTTGATGGTGTCGGCGATGTTGCGGAATTCGTCGTCGCGGAATTTTGCTACTCCAGTGTAGAAATTCACCAGCTGGTTGTTTATGGTATCGAGCAGGGCGGGTTTGATTTCTGATGCTGATTTGGAGCTTTCCTTACGAAGCTCCTTCGCTTGGTCATACTCAATCTTCTTTGCTTCGAAATCGGCTTGCGCCTTCTGAAGGTTTGCTATTGATTTTTCGAGGTGTGGCAAAGCTTCGATGCTTGTTTGCGCTTCGGGGCTTTCTAAATCTTTGAGTAGCGAGGTGATTTTTCCACTTTCGGCATCGTAGCGATAGTCAGCAATTTTCACTCCATATTTATCGAAGATACCTTTAATGTGCTTAGCCGCAGTTTGTACTGCATCGACAGGCATGTTGGCGAAGCCCTTTATTACTGCTCCTAAACTACGCACGGCACTGTCGCGCATGGCGTCTAAATCGGCAAGTTCCGATTCTATTTTGTCCCTGTCCATTGCCACGGTCAACGCCTCGGTTTGCTCGATGAGCATGGGCAGAATGACGGCAAATTCGGGATGTGCCCTAAGGTCTTTTCCGTTTAAAAAGGCTACAATTCGGTTGCTCACTCCGGCAAGGTCGGCTAGACGAAGTGTTGATTTTACTTTAAAATAAGTTGTCATGATTCTTTTTTTAGATAATATATAATAAAATGTCGTCTTTTTCTTCTAGAATGACCGTCGTAGTCATTACGATTGCCGTTTTCCTTTCAGAATGCTATTCGTAATGGTTACGATTGCCATTTTCCTTTCAAAATGCTATTCGTAATGGTTACGATTGCCGTTTTCCTTTCAAAATGTGATTCGTAATGATTACGATTGATGTTTTCCTTTCAGAATGCTATTCGTAATGATTACGATTGCCGTTTTCCTTTCAAAATGTGATTCGTAATGGTTACGATTGCCGTTTTCCTTTCAGAATGCTATTCGTAATGATTACGGAATGCTTTTTATAATGATTTCAAAAGTAGTATTTTATTTTGATATATCATAATTCGTTGTTGGCGTTATGCTGATTTTGTGAATAGGGGTGGGGCATGACTATTAACTTACAAGCTTTCTTTATCTTTGATATTTCTGCATCATGCAGGCAATTCTAATTAAGTAGCAACAAAGTAATATCATTGTTAGGTAATGAGCGTATTGTAGTCCAATTGTTGATAGGAGGGTAAAGATGATGATTAATAATGCATATATCCGAAATAAGCGGCGTGTAAGTTTTGCTTTCTTATTTCTGATGAGTTGTATGATGAGTATTATGCACAGTGGGTTTAACCATAGTAGATTAAGGTTTGTCTGCACGCATGGATGTAAGGAGAATAGAGCTAGAAATGCAAGCACTAAGCCACCAAGGGTAAATATTGTTAGGAGTGTATAGTCAATGAACAGTAAGCTTCTTTTTGATAAAAGACTCACGATGGGAATAGATAGACACAGGCCGATGAATATTAGGTTGAAGACGCTAAAATTAGATGATTTTTTTGTTGGGGTGGGTGAGGGGAGGATGGTGTAAGTATTTGTAAATATTGGGGATTTGTCGGAGGAATAATGGGCGTTATTGAGTTCTTTTTCGAGGTAGGCTGGCAGAAACATCGATTCCTCTCTGCTTGCTATTCGGTCGGTTTCCATTCCTAGGGGTAGACTAAGTATGAACTGATATAGGGGTGTGTTTTTTGTGTGTTCGTTTATATAGTCTCTGAAAGATTTATTGGGGAGGGGAGCGTCGTATTGAACTGCGGAATGTTTGACCGAAAGAATTGCGTCTTTGGCTTTAGTGGAACAATTATTAAAAAAATAGTTGTAAAGATAGGTGCGATTTTCTGGTAGAGCTTCATTTTCGAGATCTTCGAAGAGTTTTTGTTTCTCGTCGGGATTTAGGTTTAAAGTAGCTGCATTTATACCTCTGTTGTAGTAGTTGTAAACTCTAACAAAACCAGCTGTTGGTTCTTTTTGAAGCATGTAATAAGTTTTGCCCAATGCAAATTTCCAATAAAAATTATCCCAGCCCATGGAGAAAACTCCGTAGTTGTATGTATTGTCTATATTGTTCTTTTGGTCCTTGACTCTGATTGCGGTATGTCCGAAAACAGTGTAAATCTCGTTTCCTGGCGAGCAGGTCATAAGAGAAATTTCAGCATCCGTGCTCAACTTGGGAGTTGTCGAAAAAGCATTTATATAGATAAGTAAAAGGACAAGTGTTAGTAGTGGTCTATTTTTTAACAGCATGGATTTATTTTTAGGTGTAAACAATTGTAAAGGTACACTTTCTAGCTGAACTTGGCAAGTGTAATCTGGGAATGTCTGTTGTGTGTTCCAATCTTTTCAAAACAAATGCTTTGCTATATTCAGATGCAATGCATTGTGTTTCTAACTCACCAAGCTCCTTGTTTTATTGAGCTTGAAGCCCTCGCTAGGGTGTTCTGATGCATATGCTGGGTTGAATTATAAGTACAAAAAAAAACAGTCTCTCAAGATATACTCGGGAGACTGTCGTATTTAAGGTTTGTCTGTGGTGCGTTAATCTACGTCCCAGAATATTTTGGTTAATAGTGTATTTTTGCTTGCTACCTCCTGATAATTCTCAGAATTAAAAGATGTTTCGGATGTAGGATATAAAAACCTGAAGGGAGGGACTTTGGCCACGTCAGCTTGTTGATCTTCTTTAAAAGTGAGTTCTGGATATCCCGTTCTTCTAATTTCAATCCAGCTTTGTTCTGGTTGTAGATAATGAAAGTTTAACCATCTTTGTGTGCCGATGAGTTTCATTTTGTTTGCATTGTTATCCCAGTTTATGTTCGCCGAGGCGATGTACGATTCTATGTCACTCTGTTCAACGGTTAGAGGTGGGGCATAGTCGCAGAGGGCATTGATGGAATATAATTGCTCAATAGCTTGTTTTATTCCATTCTCGTATTCTTTTTTAGCGTCTCCAGTACACAGCCCTTTAGTTATTGCTTCGGCTTTTAAGAGGCTAACTTCGGCAGCAGATATGAAAATTCCTGGGACGTATATGTTTCGGCTAAAAGTTGCTGAATCGAGTCTTGACAGGGCATTGTCTCCTATCAATTTATCCTGAGTACTGGCATCAAGCATCGGGTCTAGCCCCACATATACGCCACTAATGTTTGGGGCAAACATTGCTTCTAATCTAGGGTCGTTGTTTTCTAGCATATTGCTGATCATGCTTTTAGAAGCAACGTTGTCTGCGGACCATGATTCGAGTGCTCCTCTAATCCCTTTCTCCCCTTGGTTGTCGTGGGTGAGTGAGCCTTCAGCTTCAACCTGAATAATCTCGGAGTTGTTGCTGATGATGGGGTATTTTGTAGGATTGTCTAGGATGCTTTTAATCTCTGATTTGGCTCTTGATGAAAATGAGCTAACATCCGAAACTCGGACGAGCATTCGTAGGCGCAGTGAATTGCAATATTTTTTCCATGATGCAATATCTCCTTTGTTTATGAGGTCTTGTGTTGTGAAAGACGTTTGTTCTAATGTTGGGATAGATATTGAGCTCAATTCATCGGCTATTGCTTTTAGCTCATCGAGCATGGTGGTGTATATTTCTTCGGCAGAGTCATATTTTGCCTTCGATGCGTTAATGTTGCCATTGTTCTCTTTAAGTCTGCCTGCTTCTTTCCAAGGAATATCTCCCCACATATCAACTATTTGTTGTGTTTGGTCGAAGAAGAAAATCTTACTTGCAAGTAGAAATATTCGTTTGTCGTCACTGCCTGTTGACGCAAATTTTGTTTCAAACTCTCTGTATTGACGCATCATTTTGTAGTAATTGTTCCATCTTTCAGTAGTCCCGTTTCCTGGCACATACATGTTAAGTCCATTAACCCAGCCCTTCGATTGGCAGTATATGCCTACGGAGTTGTTTGTAAATACAAAATGTCTGTGATAGTATGGCATATAGTAATCCTTACTAATCTCAAATGTCCCTGACATTAGATATTCTAATGAAGTGTTGGTTGTTTTTGAGGGGTCATTAAAATTCTCTTCTATTTTATTATTGCATCCGCTAATTGTAAGGATACAAAGCGTAAGTAATGCTAGTATATTTATTTTCATGTGTTTAAAATTCTGCATAAGCTGTAAGCCTTAGACTTTATGCTTTTGCTGGTTTGTTAATCATCCTCCTGTGTGTAGCTAGGCTTACAGCCTATACCTACTGCATGAAGGTTTCATCTGTTTATTTTTTTAAAATCGTGTTCTTAAGCTAAATCCAAAACTACGAGTTGTTGCTCCTGAGCCTTCGTCTACGGCATTTCTGATCCATTTTGTGCCGAGTGTTGTTTCGGGGTCTGAATGTGGAAGTGTTTTCCATATATAGAAAAGGTTACGTCCGAATGCGGTTAGGCTGACATCTTGCAGTCCAAGTTTTGATACAAATTTCTGTGGTAATGTATATGTCAATGATGCTTCTCTAAATTTGATATAACTATTTTCGTATATAGATTTGGAGTAGTATGAGTGAGCGTTGTATTGAGGACCGCCCCAGCCGTACGTATCTAAGTAGTAGCTTGCAGCATCGATTATTACGTCATTAACTTTACCTTCTTCGGTTACGCCTTGTAGGATTACTCCGTCATTGTATATTTTTTCTCCGTTTGGACCTTTTGAGGCGTCCGTTGCGATTTTTATATTTTCTGAATTGATATAGTACGCAGCTCCTCCATTTTCAGCGTCTCGGTATTGCAATGTCGATTCAAAGAATCCTGAGCCCGTTCTGTAATGTGTGGCCATTGACATAATGTCTCCGCCAATCTTATAATCTAGGGCAAAGCTAAAGTTCCAATTTTTATAGCTAAGGTTGTTTTGTAAGCCACCAACTACATCTGGGTTTACATTGCCTACAAGCTTTCGCTCGTCAAAGTTCATTTTATAGTATCCGTCATTGCCGATGATGTTGTTTCCATTTGCATCTTTATAAGGCTCATATGCATAAAAGTCGCCCATTGAGTGTCCTACTCTAGATACGAGTAATGCTGCATCTCCGTCCCAATTGGAGTGTACAATTTCGTCAATTCCAGGCATCAATTCTTTGACTTTGTTTCTATTGAAGGAGAAAGTTGCATTTAAATCCCATTGCCAGTTGTTAGTTTTTATTGGTGTTCCTCTCAATACGACTTCTACACCATGGTTTTGTAGCTCTCCGATGTTTGCCAAGGTGCTTTTAAATCCAGAAGATTCGGGCAGGCTTAATGTAAGGATTTGATCTATAATCCTGCTAGAGTAATATGTGAGTTCAAACCCTAACCTGTTTTTAAGGAAACTATTTTCTAGTCCGATTTCAAATTCTTTTTTTCTTTCGGGTTTTAATGATTCATTTCCATATGTATCGTCAAGGTAGCTATAAGTTGTTCCGTTCAGAGTTCCTTGCGAATATACTATATTTGCAGTGTAAGGCTCTGCAGGAACTCCAACTTCTCCGTAAGATACTCTAAGCTTAGAGAAGTTAATCCAATCGGGCAAACTGAATGCTTCATTTAATATAAAACTAGTGCTTATCGAGGGGTAGAATGTTGAGTTTCCTGCGGTTGGCATAGTCGAGAATTTTTCGTAACGTCCTGTAAGATTAAGAAATAGCCATGTGTCATAGCTTACTTCTCCTGTTCCAAAGTATCCAAATGTTGTTCTATGCCATTCTTTCGTTTTTGTCTCTTTACCTATAGTCAGGTTTTCATTGGCGGATGCGTTAAGGCTAAACCAGTTCTCTACTGTCAGACCGCCTTTCGTACTTGCAGAGGTGTAAAAGTTGCTTTCGTCTCTGGCATTAAGACCTGTTCCAAAATTGATGCCTATTTTATTATCAAACTTGTGGTTGTAGTTGAGCATTGCATCTCCATACAAGGTTGTGTATGTTGTGTTTTTCTGGCTGAATCCTCCTGTTGGCTCTATTGACAAAGGTTTTGTGCTTCTAGATTTGGTGGTTTCTCGCATACCAGTATAATCAATACCTAAGCGACCTCTTAGCGATAGTCCTTTTAGCAATTGTTGAGTATCTGTAACAGATACCATTGTTCTATTAGAATATTCATCATATTGGTCTTCTTTAGTTTTCCATATATAATCTAGCAAGTCTGTTGCCCTGAAGGGGTATACTATATTTTCGTTGGGTGTTGTACTTGGTTGGTCTTTGCCATTCACATACTTATATCCGTCGCTAGTTTTATACATGTCGTAGTACCATTGTATGTCGTCGAAACGGCTGAAAAACCCAGAGTAGCTGTTTGTTAACCTATTAATTTTTTCTGGTCTATTGTTGGTATGTTGATAGATATTACTAGCAACAAAATTCAAGTTGTTAGTTTCATGAATTTTTATTGAACCGTTAATATTTAGGGTTGTTTTATTATGAGGTCCGCTAATGTTAACATCCTCCGAGTTTAGGTGTGTCAATGATAAGCGGAAATTTGATTTTTCGCTATTCTGAGTAACTGCAACGTTGTATATGCCTGTGTGTCCCGATTGGAATAAGTCCTTAAAGTTGTTTTTCTTTGCAACGTATGGATGTATTTTATTATCCCACCCGATGACATCTCGTCCGTCAAAAGCTGGTCCAAATTGTGCGTAAGAGCGGTATATTGGGCGATATGTCTCGGCAGTGCCATCGTTGTTAAGGTCTTCCATTAACCATCCATCATCATCAGAGCCAAAAGAGCTTATGTTGGTTCCTCTGTCATATCCTGGGCCGTATTTATTTTGAAAATTTGGTAAAAATGCAGCACTTTCGTCCGAGTAGGTTATGTTTACTTCTACACCAAGTCCTTTTTTTGCACCTTTTCCACTCTTTGTTGTTATAACTACAACTCCGTTAGCTCCTTCGGAGCCATACAAAGCACTCGCTGCAGCTCCTTTAAGAATGGAAAGATTCTCTATGTCTTCTGGGTTCAAATCGACCATTCCATTGCCACGTATTTTTTGATCGCTCCAATATCCGTCATTATTGGCTTCTCCATTGCGAATGGGAACTCCGTCAACAACAATCAGAGGCTGGCTACTTCCACTAATCGAGTTTATGCCTCGAATGTTTATATTTACTGCGCCAGTAGAACCGCCAGGAGACGACTGTATTTTCACACCTGCTGCTTTTCCATATAAGGCGCTCCCTAGATTTGGAGAGCCTACTTTGGTGAGTTCTTGTGCGTCGATTTTTGATATTGCATAACCGAGTGATTTTTGTTCGCGTCGGATACCTAAGGCAGTGACGACAACTTCATTTAACTCTGACGCAGTTTCCTGCAACACTATATCTATAATAGATTTATTTTCCACTAGCACCTCCTGAGAGGTAAATCCAATATAAGAGAAAACCAGTATGGGATTTGCTACTGACGTTGAAAGTACATATTTACCGTCAGAATCTGTAATAGCTCCCTGTGATGTTTCTTTTACAACTACCGTTACTCCTGGAAGCGGCTCTTTATTTCCATCCGTAACCACCCCGGATACTGTTTTCTGTGCATAGGCACTACCTATAAGTAGTACGAAACACAAACTAAGAATTAAAGTAAATTTCCTCATGAAACTTTGTTTAAATATGAATAATTGAAATTATTATATAAATGCATTAAGTCCTTCGTAATGGGCATGAGTATTCCTGCCTTGCAATTTTGCGTGCTATTTTGCTTGTTAGGACTGGCTTGCATCTGTATTTTAATTTATTTTCGGCGCGCAAGATAGGTAGTTTATTGATACGCTCCAAGAAAAACTTTTTCCTTTAGCCCATTAGATAAATATACTATGATTCTAAAGCTTTTTTTAGCTGTATGTTGATAATCTGGGTTGAAGATGTGTTATGCAGTCTTGAGTTTTCATTTGTGTAAAAATGTTATAGTGGAGTTATTTTCCTTTTTTCTATATAAGAATATAGTTTATAAAAACCATAACCTACCAATGCTCCATAAGCATAGCCCACCAAGATATCGGCAGGGAAATGCAATCCCAGATAAATACGACTATATGCAAAGAGTATAGGGAATATATAGCATAGATACGCATGCTTATAAAATTTCCTTAGTATCAGGAATATAAATGTGGCATTTGCCATCGACCCAGAAGCGTGTCCTGAAAAGAAACCATAAGAACTGCGCTCCATAACAATCCTAATTACATTTTTTATTTCTGGGTCGCTACAGGGACGTGCTCTTTGAAAATAGGCTTTTACGATGTTAGTGGTTTGATCTACAAATGTTATCAATAGTGCTACGAATAGAATTATGACGCCAAGATTTTTCCAACCCACTTTTCTCTGTATTAGATACAAAACAAATAGGATGATGGGAGACCAGTAGAAATGATTTGTTATTATTGTCCAGAATGGGTCGAAGGTCTCGCAACCCAATCCATTCAGATATATCAGCAGTTGCTTGTCTAGTGATATTAGTTTGTCCATATTATTCTAAAATTTTCAAAATTAATTTTGCGAACATTTTTGTATAAACCCGAAACACGCATTAGCTCACCTGCTATGTGCTCCAATTTCTAACCGAGTCTCGATGTGTTTATCTATTAGGGTGGTGTTATCCAATTGTTGTCTGGAGACTTGTCTTTCCGTTTTGCATATTCCTTGCGCATTGATTTAGCCTTGCTGATTGTCAGCTCGGAGATATCCATATTTTCTTTTATGCTAGATGCTTTAAGAGATTCAAAAGTGGGTACGTCCAGATGTAATTCGTCAATCCAACGATACAAGGCATTTATTGTATGTGCTTCTTGTTTGCTTTTAATTGCAGATTTTAGTTTTCTAAAATAGTAAGCTTCAGAATTTTTATATGCCTCTCTCTTAGCTGTCACTTGCGCCCACAATGATTTTAGCAATTTCACCAATAGATAGCACACTAACAGTCCGGAGATGCAAGCAATGGCAAGATCTCGTGGCGAAAGTCCCAATATTCTCAGAGTTTCTGTTTCTGTTCCGCTTGTTTTTGTATTTTGCACTTGCAGCGAGTCTCTGATGCTTTGAAGCATTCCCAAGTTAGGATTGGGGTTCACATTCACTGTATGTGCCTTTAGTGTACGTTTATAGAGTTTTTTGCTGACAGGATTGTACCACGTATATACTCTTTCAGGTATTTGAATAATTCCTTCTTGTTCAAATAGGTAACGAACAGATTCTTTGCGTTTAGAGCTGATTGATGTCTTTGTTTCAAAGTTGTCGATACTGCTCTTGCCAGGATAGGTGTTTACTCCATTGATAGTATCCCATACTGACTGAGGGATGAGCTCGGCAAGCGTACCTGAAGCCTGTCGTGTAATGGAGCGTTCCATTACATCGCCAACTTTCACGTCCTTCAATGAGCCAGACCAGTGCTCTGTTACTATCAGATTTGATGCTACCAGCCAGTCCTTACTTTCCATGCCATCTGGAACGGGCTTCACATTTATTTTTCTAGCTTGTGTTTTCACTTTCCTGCTAATGCCTTTATACCCTCCAACTTTTGGGGTTTCAACTTTAATTTCCAAGGATGGGAAAATAATATCCTTTTCGACATAAGGAAAGATGTTGTATATCAGTTGAACTCCAGGATAGGTTTTGCCATCACGTGTAGCAGATACACTAACAGGGCGGAAGTACGAACTAAAAGCGCCACTTACATTGATATTGCCAACATCTATTCCACGAGTAAACCACGTTTCGGTATAAACGGATATTGAGACTTGCATTGGCTCTCCCACGTAAACGCTTTGCTTATTCATGCTTATGTTTGTCCACAACTGTTGCGCTTCTGTCTGTGCAATTGCTAAGAAGAACATCAATATTGGTAATGCTAATAATATCTTACCACTTTTTCGCATCGGTGGGGGGTGTTAGGTGTTCTTTCTTTACTTGGTATCTAAATTTACGTTGCAAGAACAAGGCTGGGTCGTCGTCAACCTTACGCATCATCATGTTTTTGTCTCGTTGCTTACTAACTTGCATTTCGTCGGGCACTTCGTCTAACTCTTTGCCCATATGAATATTACTTGCTACATTCTCTTCGGCACGTTGCTTTTCAGCGTCTTCTTTTGTTGCTTCTTGCCCGCCTCCGCCTAAGTCCTCGCCCTTGTTCTGAATATTATTGTCGGGACTTGAGCCGTCAGATTCTTCGGCTGTCTCTAAGCTCATGCTATCAGAGTTTGGTAAAATTCTATTTATAAGCTGTATATTTTCTTTAGCCGCCTCAAGCGCAGGGTCTTTTTCTATTGCTTCGTCAAAGGCATAACGAGCGGCGTTGAGTTTACCATTTTTTGCATATGCTACTCCCAAATTGTAAGCACCTTGGGCAGTAGTATCTTGCATGAAAGCGTCTGTTGCTTTGTCGTAATTGCCTGCCTTGAAGTAAGCAATACCTTTGCGCATTGCCGACGAATAAGTTTTGGCTGCTAGCTCATAATCCCCTCTATCGCTGAATAGTTGACCTTGATAATCCCGAGTATACCACAAATCTATAAACTTATCATTTTTGTTGCAAGAGCTCAAGGTGAGTGGTAGCACTATGGCATAGAGTACCCATCCTTTTCTGAACCATAGCAAGAAGATGAATGTGGCTGGAATAACGAATAGCAGACCGTAGTCGTTCCAGTCGTCTTCCTTTTCTTGTGTTTTTTCGGTAAACATCAAGTTATTGCTAATTTCTTTTGCAATGTGCTCCATATCACTATCATCAATAGTTGGTTTCTGAACAGTAATGCCTTCAATGCTGTTCAATTTTGATAAGACTATTTCATCTAACTTTGAGCGACTTTTATCGGGCATTAGAGCTCCGTCGGGGGTGTTCATCGGAACTATGCATAGTTTGTTTTTGCTGTTTCTTTTGAAGGTGTTTAGTGTCATTATTTCCGTGTCTGAAAGATCATCGGAAAAAATGACAATGGTGCCAGGCGCATCTGTTACTTGAGTAAGGGTGTCGGCTAATGTTAATGCGGCTTTCAAGTTAGAACCTCCATAAGGCATTGTTTTGGGAGATAAGCTCTCTATATGACTCTCTATAATGCTATAGTCCTTTGTAAGATGTACGATGGTATGTGCTGTTCCTGCAAAACCCACCAATGCCATACGTGCTTGTGGTCTGTGTTTTATGAGGTCTTTAATTTTAAGCTTCGAGCGCTCAAGACGATTTGGCTGAATATCATCGGACAGCATACTTTCGGAGAGGTCTAATATTACAATCATAGGTGTTTCCAACTTCTGTCCAGGTATCTCTATTTTTTTCCATGTCGGGGCGGCAAGTCCGAGTACTGCTATACCTAAGCCTAACAACATGGCAATTTGCATCCAGATCCTTGTTTTGTTACTGCCTTTGGCAATGACGTAAGAGCGCAAATGTGGGGCTATAATCTTTGTCCACCGAATATTCTCTCTGATACTCATCAGTCCAAGAATAAACAAGACTATAATTGGTATTAAGAGCCAAAGGAATTGCGGTTTTAAGAAATGAAAATTGCTCCATACTATGGGAATTGCTCCTTTAAACATCTTGGACCTCCCTCTTACTGTACATTCGTATTAACTTTATTATTAATTGGACTAAGCGCATCAATACCATCAGCGAAATAGCAGCTAATAGTGGGTAGCTGTACAAATGAGTTATCGGGCGGTTTTGCTCCTCCTCATATTCAATCGGCTCCAGCTTGTCCAATTCTATGTATATCTCCTTGAGACGCTTTTGGTCTTTAGCTCTAAAATATTGCCCCTGAGTAGCATTTGCAATGTCTTGTAGTGTGCGTTCGTCAAGGTCGCTCCCTTTGGTGCCAGGATTACCTATACCAACGGTATATATCTTGACACTGTCTTGCTTTGCTAGGTTTGCAGCATCCATGGGCATTATATCTGTTCCTCCGTCCACACCATCTGTGAGTAGAAGCATCACCTTGGTAGACATTGTATCTCTGTCAAACATTTCTACTCCTTTGGTAATAGCCTTTCCGAGGTAGGTCATCTGTCCAGCCATGCCAACGTCTGCCTCGTCAAGCATCTGGTCGACAATTTCTAGGTCGGGGGTAAAAGGGGCTTGCACGTAGGCGCTAGAACCAAAGAATATCAAGCCCATGCGGTCGCCTCTACGTTTTTTGACAAAGTCGTGCATCACTGCTTTCACGCCATCCCAACGACGCACCTTCTTGCCACTTAGTATCCAGTCTTTTTGGGCCATGCTAAAGGATATATCAGCAACTATAAGAAAGTTTCGCGAGGTCTTGACTTTCATTTCGGGTTCGCCTACCAAGCGCGGACCACTTAAGGCAAGCAACATTAAAACCCATGCCAGATGTAGGGTTATCCACGTAGGTATATTTCGCTTCTTTACTAATGCTGCTTTTCTTGGTTTTTGCCCCGTATAGATTATTGCTTTTTTATAGGTGGGTAGAAACAACGACGCACTACGCACCTTTAGAGGTGGGAGCAGAATGTACACCAACAAGGGCAAGGGTAACAAAAGGAATACTTGCCAATATGCTATTTCGAAATTATCGGGCATGTGTTTTTATCCATTTTTTTGCATTTGTCAAGAGGTCAGCTCTTGTGCTGATGTCAATGGCATCTGTGTTATAAACAGCATTTAAGAAATCGGCTTCTCGTTCGACAAAGCTAACTCCCACGCCTGTTTTGTCAAGAAAAATTAGCCACTCTTTACCGTACAAGCTACCAGCAGTTTGACGTCCATAAACTTGTATTGCAAGCTGTTTAAGCAACACAAAGATATCAATAGCTGAACTTTCATTATTCAGTATAGACAAAGCTTTGCGACGATAAGAGTTCTGCACATATCTGCGTATAGATATAAATGCAACTAGCAAGGTAATAATTAAACATAGAACGGCTAAGATTCTCCAGCCAACAGATTCGAAGGTAAATTTAACAACAGAAGGCTCGTACAAAGGTTGTAAGTTGGCTAGTGCCAAGTCTGAAATGCTGTCGTTTATGTTTTGCTCAATATTAATCATTCTCAACTCATAAATATATATTGTATGTTTCTTCTATTTACTAAATAAATCCTCTGCCGTCGAGAAGGTGTAAATTGGCACTCGATGTTTGCGCATTTCTTCTTGGAATTGACTGAAATCTCGGGTAAATCCGTCGCTATAAACATCGCTAATGTGCTTGTCTTTACCATTCACTGCTATTTGATGCGTTCGATTTCCAGCAATGAATTTAACTTTCGGGAGCACTTGTTCCATTGGGTCGTATACTTTCATTAATATGACATCGTTGTGGGCAGATAGCTGTGTAATATATTTTATAATCTTTGGCGAATAGTGTTGGAAATGCCCTATAATCACTACAGTAAAATCATGACTAACAATGTTGTTAACTTGCCTAAGCGCATCCTCGGTAACATTTTCGAAGGAAATAGGCGCAGAGTTTTCCAAACCCTGGTTGCATTGTGTCAGTTTCTTTAAAAATTGAAGAATGTTTTTTCTGCCTCTTTTAGGTAGGAGCACATCAGTTCCTTCATCGGATAGTATTATTCCTCCTACTAGGTCGCCTTCTTTCAAAACGCTAAATGCCATCATTGCTGCTAGCTCTGCTGCTATTACAGACTTGGTATATTTTACGCTACCAAAAAACATCGATTTGGTTTGGTCTACCACTATCAACGTTGGTTTTTCTTTTTCTTCGGTAAACACTCGGGTGTGTGTCTTCTGGGTGCGTGCCGTAACCTTCCAATCGATATTGCGAATATCATCGCCTTTGACGTACTGCCGAACCTCTTCGAAATCAAAGCCTCGACCTCGTAAGGCAGAGCGGTGCTTACCTACTGCTACTGTATTGACACTTTTACGACGAGGTTGGCTACTGAAAAAGGATGCTAAACGCTCTTTTTCCAATAATTGCTCTAGCGATACAAAAATCTCGGATTTATGTTCTTTATCTTGTGCCATTTTATTATTTTTATGCTAGTACAGCAACTTGTTTCAGGATGTCGTCTAGCACTTTGTTTGCAGTAATACCTTCTGCATTGGCTTCGTAGCTCAATATCAGGCGATGTCGCAAACAATCGTGTACTACAGCTCTGATATCATCGGGGCTTACCTGCTCGTGTCCCTGCATCCATGCATGAACTCGTGCTGCTTTGTCAATAGCAATCGAGCCTCTTGGACTTGCTCCAAAGGCAATCCATGTTCTTAACTCGTTCGAGTATTTTTCAGGGTGTCGTGTTGCTGATACAAGATCGACAATATAGCGCTCCATAGGTTCGGAGATATTGACCTGTGCTATTTCCTTGCGTGCCTCAAAAATAACATCTTTATCTAAAAGCTTTTGCTTTTTACCATCGCCTCTTGCTTGTTCTTGCCTATTGAGACGAATAATTTTAAGCTCCGAATCATCGTCGGGATAATCAATAATCACGTGCATCAGAAACCTGTCCATTTGCGCCTCGGGCAAAGGGTAAGTGCCCTCTTGCTCCACGGGGTTTTGTGTTGCTAATACCATAAATAGCTTCTCCATTGGATAAGTCTTTCCTGCCACCGACACTTGTCGTTCTTCCATAGCCTCTAGTAATGCCGATTGTACTTTTGCTGGCGAGCGGTTAATCTCGTCGGCTAATATCAGGTTACTAAATATTGGTCCTTGCTGGAAGATAAACTTTTCTTCGGCTTCGGGTTGATATATTTCAGTGCCAGTAATGTCCGACGGCAACAAGTCTGGCGTAAACTGAATACGGCTAAGAGCGCAATTAAGTGATTTTGCCAGAGTTTTTATAGCTCTAGTTTTTGCCAAGCCTGGCAAGCCTTCCAACAACATATTTCCATCTGCAAGAAGCACTAGTATTAGGCGGTCTATAAGATTGTCTTGTCCGACAATAGACTCTTGCATCTGTGTGCGTAACTGTGTAATAGATTCGTGTGTATTCATAATTTATTATCTACCTAATATCGGACTGTCTCTCTTATTAGCTTATTCTTGTATTTTTATGTTCTGATAGGTACAAAAAGATATTTTTTCCTATGATTGTAAAAGTGCACATGGTCGTTTAAACTAGCAACTAGTTACAATCGTCGTTAGCTTAGTCTTGTTAGTGTTTTTGCTTTTCCGCACAAAAATAATCAAATTCCTCAGTGAGTTAGTCGCTTATTTAAAAAAATTACAATTACCTCATGCTTAATCAATGCTTGATATCAATCAAAAAAGGAAAATGGCTATCAACCAATAAGCGGTGATAGCCATTTTTCTTATTCAGTGTCAATCATAAAGTGTTTGACATTATTGACAAATCCCACTTATTTTTTTTCAATTTCTGTAAATGAGCTCATCACCTCGTCAAGATTGAAAGAAGCAGGCTTTTGGCGTGGAGGATATTTTGCAAACGTTGAAACCATTTTTCCAGCTTCGCTCTGAGCAAGCACTCCAAGGTACGCAAGTCTTTCTTCCATCCATTTGTAATATGTGTTAGAGTTATGTTGAGCTCTTTCAAACGGATCCATTTTCAGGTCGAATACCAAAGGCACACGCAATTTAACGAAAGGATACATCCATACGCCAAATTTGTCAGACTTTTGTTCCATAAAAACCATTTTCCAACGGTCGTAGCGCATAGCCACCAATTGTCCGTCATCGTTCCAATAGAAGAACTCGCGACGTGGCCAATTAGTTTCGCCATACTGATTTCTGGACAATTCTTTTTCGCCAGTCAAAAACGGAAGTAGGTTATATCCGTCAAGATGTACATTATAAGTTCTATTCTGTCCTTTGTAACCATTCAGAAGTTTCTCTTTGATGTTAGGTTCTCCTGCGGCAGCCATCAGTGTTGGCACCCAGTCGTTGCCAGCGACAATCTCGTTCACAACTTTTCCTTCGGGGATTTTGCCTGGCCACTTGATGATACAAGGCACTCGATATCCACCTTCCCAGTTTGTATTCTTCTCAGAGCGGAATGGAGTATTACCTCCGTCTGGCCACATATTGAAATGAGGTCCATTGTCCGTTGTATATATAACTATTGTATTGTCACCCACACCTAAATCTTCGAGTTTCTTAAGAATCTCCCCAACTTGGTCGTCGTGTTGCATCATACCATCAGCATAGAAATTAAGCCCCGATTTTCCGTCATACTCCTTTGGCACGTGCGTAACATAGTGCATACGAGATGTGTTCATCCAACAAAAGAAGGGCTTGTCGTTGTTAACTTGTCTTTCCATGAAATCCATAGCAGCATCAGAAAACTCTTGGTCTACTGTTTCCATTCGTTTTTTTGCCAATGGTCCAGTATCTTCGATTTTACCATCCGCAGTGCTTTTAATCACTCCGCGAGGTCCAAATTTCTTTCTGAAATCAGGATTCTTAGGATAATCTACACTCTCTGGCGCTTCTTCGGCATTAAGGTGATAAAGATTTCCGTAAAACTCATCGAAACCATGCGCTGTTGGCAGAAACTCATCTTTGTCGCCAAGGTGGTTCTTTCCAAACTGACCAGTTGCGTAGCCCAGTGGTTTCAACAGCTCTGCCAAAGTTGGGTCTTCGGGCTGAATACCTAAGTCCGCCCCAGGAATACCTACTTTAGTCATACCCGTGCGCACTGGCATCTGCCCTGTAATAAAGGCCGACCTACCTGCTGTGCACGATTGCTCCGCATAGTAATCAGTAAAGATAGTACCTTCGGCAGCAATCTTATCTATATTAGGGGTGTTGTAACCCATCATACCTTGGTTGTTGTAGCTCAAGTTCCAATAACCAATATCATCGCCGAAGATAACGAGAATATTTGGCTTCTCGCTTTTCTGAGCAGAAACCGCAACCCCCATCAGTAGTAGGATTGCAGTGAAAAGAGTGTTTTTTCTCATAATATTCATTCTCATAAAGTTAGTATATAAAAAAATTACTAGAGTTATAACTAACAGTGCCGTGTTTTTGTTTACTCTAAATACGTTTTTTTTGCAATGTTATACAATGTTGATGTTAAATTTAAATTGCACGACTGTATGTTAATGCTCGGTTACTTAGAGCCAATCCATAAGACTGGACATCTGCCTTAAGCTCACTTTGCGAATTAGTCATTTATACAAGTAGAGATGCCCAACACTGGCTGTCTGGTAAAATGTCGTACTTTTCTTCTAAAATGATATTCGTAATGATTACGATTGCCGTTTTATAATGATTTCAAAAGTAGTGTCTTATTTTGATATATCATAAAATTTATCCTCCGTCCATTTTAACAGATTGTTTATAGTGGTATTCCGATATTCGTCGCCACCCTTGTTGTCGATTGTGGCTGGTTTGTAGAGACGCCCAATTTGGGCGTCTCTTATTAAATTTTCTTTGCGAAGACAGTAATAATTAGGCTAGAACCTTATAAGCGGAGCTGGTTATTTGCTTACCTTTCTAAAGTAAACTGCGAAAATTGCCAATTTTCGCCAATTTAAATTGCTCCATCTTATTCGCTTTCTCTGAATTTCGCTAGTGAAATCCAATGCTCGTGCGATGTGCGAGGGTTTTCGTTCAAAAAAAAACGTACTAAATCCTTTGCCGGCATGAAATAAAGCTCTAATTTAGCCGAATGTTTAATCAGGGGGTGCTGTTGCAGCTGAGATCATACCCTTAGAACCTGAGCGGGTAATGCCGTTAAGGAATGTATGAACGTTTCTCTGTCTGTTGCATCTCCGCAACTTAATTACCCAAATGATTGTTTATTTAAATAATGAGCAAATAGTGGTGAGCGATGCGTGCTCGCTGCATCAATTGCTCGAGAAAAA
>JBKECH010000087.1:0-2925 GCA_047974415.1 Bacteroidales bacterium
CGTAGATACCGAAAATACTCATAATTCATATGTAAAATTGGACGCTTGATATGTCCTACTTGTAGAGTTGATTGCATACTGAAAAGAATTAAAACGAATAGGAGGTAAAATTACAAATTCAAATTGAATTAGCAACATAATACACAATTTATTTCGAATAGAATACTAGCAAAGAAAAGTCCGAAGAAAGTAATAATCTTCGGACTTCAGTACTGATATAAAACCAATATTTTACTCACTCACCCCCACATCCTGAAAACTAAACCCCACCTTCACCACCTGCCCGAAGCTATCTTCGATATAAACATCGAGCGTTTGTTGCTCATCGCAGGGGGAAGTGTAGTATAGCCGAAACTCCGTTCGCTCTAGCGGATAACGGTCGTTGGGCAGAAGAACCGTGCCATCATCGAGGCGAAGCTCGCCATCGCCGTCGGGCTGGAAGTAACGGATTGTATATTCCGCAGGTTTGTAGTCGCCCTCTTTGACTAGCTCGCAACGTATCTCAATGGTTTCGCCTTGAGCTAACTTCTTTGGTACAGGCATCGTCTCTAGCTGAAAAGCATACTCCTGCTGCACCTCCAAATCACTATCGCAAGCCGATAGCAACAGCGTAGCAAACACGGCTATCATCGCAAATATTGTCTTCATAATTTCTCTTTTTTGTGGATAATGGATTGTTAGATATTTAGCCAATTGAACTGTCCAAAAGTCCAATATCCAAACATCTAACAATCCCGCTCCTAATTAATAATAAACCGCAATCCTACACCCAACTGCAAATGAAAATGCCCTGTTGAACCTCCCCACACAATCCGCTCGTTTGCCGACGCCACCAGCACCACATAGTCGCACAGATAATACTCCAACTCCAAACACGGACTCACGCCATAAATAAACGCATCCTCATCCTGAAGTCTCGCACCATCGCTGAGCAATGTCTTGCCCTTGTTGATGTACTCATAACCCACCACGCCCGAGCATCCAATTGATACGAAGAACGACTTTCCACCATCGGCTAGCAAGTTCCGCAGATAGCCCATCTCGAAAGTAAAATGCTCGAAAGATAAACGCTCACTAGCATAGTCAAAACCTCGATTTAGATAGTTTACGCCAAAAGTCATCTTGTGGCAATTCTTCAAATACTTTGCCGACGATACGCCCACGAAATATCCAGTGTTCAATCCGCCATTGCCCTCAAAATAACCATCTGTAACTCCGCCCATCACCTGCACGCCTCGCATGCCAGGCAGACAACACTGAGCCTCGGCTCGCTCCGCAGAGAGCAAACCAAGCACAACGCTCATTAATATCGCTACTCCTCGCATCACTCTACGATTTTCAGTTCGTTAATCACGCTGGCACGGACGATGTCTGTATTCTCCACCACCAGACTTTGATGCCTTCCGCCGTGCTGTTCTGCCAGCTCTACCACCAACTGTTTATCATCGGGAATCGTAAACTTCGGCAAGGCAAAAACCACACGCTCCACCGACTTCCCATCCACCTGCGTAAAATAGTTGAGCGCCCGCAAAGGCTCCACCACCTGCTCCTGAATAGCCGTTCGTTTCGCCAGCTTTTTGTCCACAATCTTAAACTGAAAATAATCCGTGGCAAAGCTCACCGTCGAGCTATTCTTCAGCTGAAAATGAAAATACAGCAAATCATTATGCGAGTAAATCCCCCGCAGGGTAAACTGCACCCCAAACCGCTTGCAACCGATGTGCTTCACCTCCCGCTTGTCCTGCTTATAAATTGACCGCATAATCAAATTCACGAGCAGCGGCGACTCACTTCCCAACTCCTTCAGATAAACTTCCATCGCATTGTTCGGACGATTCACCGCCTCCCCATCATGCAAAAAATCCTTCATCTCCACGCTTAACTTCCGTGGTTCATCAGCATACTTCACATTAAAGGTATAGTAACTTCCATCCTCGCAAATCACCGACAAATTACTCTCCCTCGAAAAGTCCCGCAAAGCAGCCTTCACCCGCAACACATTCTCCGTACCGTCAGCCTTGCCAGCCAACAAATCCGCCGAACCTAAATCCACATATCGTATCGCCGAGGGAAAGATAACATGCACTGTTTTATTAAAAGTTACCTCCAAAGCATAGGGCGGAATCATCCGGTCAAAAGTCAGCGGACGCGTCAGCCCTTCATAATAATCGCCCTCGCTTGGCGATGTCATTTTTATACTATCATTCTGTGCAAATGCCGAGCCCATCACAGTCACCAGCAATGTCATTGTCAAAAATATTTGTCTCATTTCTTTTCTCAATACTTCGTTACAAAATTAAGCAGTCATAGTTCCGTAAAATATGAGTTGATCAATTAACTTTCTATTTTTTGCAGCGTATGGATTTAGACCGAACAAGTCAATAAATCTATCTAACAGCAACTTGTTGTGTTTTATGGTTTTAATATCAGCCATAGAGAATGCACCTCTTTCTTTCTTAGGACGTTTCAACCAGTGTTGAACTTTAGCAACATTAATTGCAGTAAGTGAAGCATTAAAGTGGAAATGTAGTTTGTTCTCACTTCGAGCCTGACAGTCATTTAAGCCCGTGTGCTGTTTTCCGTCGCGATATAAGAATTCGATCTGAAATCTACTTCTGTAGCTTTCTAATATGCTATGGGCTTCTTCCGCTGTATCTGTGCAGAAATATAGATTTTGAATATCATTTCCATTGTCTTTTTTGTATGTTACATGCACTAAACGAATGTTTCGTTTGAGTGCTTTAGCATAAACAATGGCAGAGTAAATACATTCCTTTTCATCCTGCTCAACTAACTCGAAGTATACTTTATCGATGAGAGAAGCAAATACTTTTCCAGCGTATTTCTTCGTCATGCCCTTTTTTCCAGTTGTCCCTCCGTGGTGTATGTATATAAATTCGGCATCAAAACGCAAAATGCTTATAA
>JBKECH010000168.1:0-4412 GCA_047974415.1 Bacteroidales bacterium
GCTGTAGTGGGCAAAGAAAAATCTCGAAAAACATTCTGCATAACAGCTATGGTATCAGCGTTACTTTCTGGGAAGCGAGTGCTAAATTTCACTCCTTCAATCCCGTCAGATAGGAAAAAGATTATATACGTTGACACCGAACAAGGAATACATCACTGCCAAAAAGTAGTAAGAAGAGTTCGAGAATTAACTGGCTGGAATAAGGAGCAAATCAAAAGCAGACTTGCTTTTCTTGTTCTTCGGAAATATGATACCAAATCACGTATTAGACTTATCGAAGAAGCTATATACGATAACCCCGACGCCTTTGTGTTGTGTATCGATGGGTTGAGAGATTTACTATTTGACATAAACAGTCCTTTAGAAAGTACAAATATAATGTCTAAACTGTTGAGATGGAGCGAAGAACTGAATATACATATTATTAGTGTTGTACACCTAAACAAGGGGGACTCAAATGTGAGAGGACACCTTGGGACTGAACTTAACAACAAATCAGAAAGCATCATTCAGGTAGCGGTTAGCGAGAATGACAAATCTATCAGCATTGTGTCTCCCAAGGCAGTTAGAGATAAGGCTTTTGAAGACTTTTCTTTTTATATAAATGAGGAAGGTCTACCCGAATCTATCAGTTTAAATAATCATAATACTTTTCAAAAGATTGATTGGACAAGCCTGTCGGACGACCAGCATTTAAAGGTTCTGCAAGAAGCTTTTGGTATGCAGAGAGGTTTTGGTTATGAGGAATTACAGCGAGAACTTAAAAGTGCATATCTAAACGTACTGGGATTATCTTATGGCAATACTAAAGTCGTAAATATCATAAAGCATTTGAGGGCTGTAGGCTTAATCATTCAAGAGGGTAAATTAAATATACTTAACCCAAAAATTCGATAATCTAGTACCACTTCACTTCATGGGGAGTATATATATAAGGGGGGTGAAGTGAAGTGGTTTTTAAAATTTTAAAAATTATGAGTTTAACAGACATAAAAAAGAATATTTCTATTGTGGATTATCTCGCCACAAAAGGAATAACTCCTACCAGACTTAGTACAAGTCAAGCCATGTTCAAATCTCCTCTGCGGAAAGATACAAACGCGAGTTTTTCAGTTGACTTGAGGAAAAACCTGTGGTATGACCATGGGATGGCTCAAGGCGGTTCAATTTTAGACCTAGTATCTATCTGCGAGAATTGTTCTATTGCCGAGGCAATCTCTAAACTTGAAAGCCAATCTTTCTCTTTTCGCCGTAATGAAGACTTTTCCAGCGAAAGAAAAAGAGAGGAGGATTCTTTACAGGGCATTAAAATTACAGCAAAAAAGGAGCTTTCTCATCCTGCTCTAGTTCGATATGTTTTGAGCAGAAGCATTTCCCTTGAAATTGCAAAAAAGCACCTTTCACAGATTCATTACTCAGTCCATGGTAAGGAAAATTACTTCTCTCTAGGATTTCAAAACAATAACGGAGGGTATGAGTTGCGCAATCTATTATATAAGAATTGCCTAGGCCAAAAGGATGTGACATTCTTCGAAAACCATGCGAACACTTTGCTAGTTTTTGAAGGCTTCTTTGATTTTTTATCTTACCTATCGATGCCAAAAGTAGAGATGTTTGCCTCAGCTAAAAACACAGAAAACTTTTTGATTTTAAACTCAACGGCAATGAAAAAAAAAGCTATGCCTATCCTTGATAAGCACTCTAGGATTAATCTGTTTTTAGACAACGATAATAGTGGAACTATACTCACGGAAGAATTCATAAAGGCGTTTCCAAAGTCTGCCATTGACTACAGAAATCTCTACAAAAACTTCAAAGATTTTAATGAGTATTGGGTGGATAAGAACATCAAAAACAAGAGAAAATTTAGAAGGTAACTAAAAGGCTTGAGCGTGGTTGGCAAGATGTCAGTTTGTGTCCACAAACTGCTCTTGCTGATGCCGCTTTGCTAGAAAATGATTAAAAATGAATAGGACAGTTCAAATAAAATTTAGATGCACAGAAATTGAAAAATCTCAGATTGAAAATTATGCAAAATCTTGCGAAATGAACATTTCTTCCTTTTGCAGAGAACAAGCATTGAAGCGAAAATTACCAACGATGCGTTCTTTGAATAATGAAGAATTAGAATTTTTCAAAATGATGAAAAGTTTTGAAATTAATTTCAAGCGCATTTCTAATTTTTTCAAAAGTCATGACCCTGCACTTCATTTGGAAGTTTTGAGATTATCGCAAGATATGAATTTAATCATCAAAGAGTTTTTTCTATGATTGCAAAGATTGATTTAGTTAAAGGTTCTAATGGTTTGCAACTTATCAATTATGTACTTGATGAAAAAAAGACAGAAAGTGTATTTTGTTCAAATATGATTGGCTCGTTAAATCCGACAGATATCCATAATGAGTTTGTTGAAGTTTCTGAACGAAATAAACGATGTAAGAATAAATTCATTTCATTAAAAATTGGCATAGCACCTGATGATAAAAGACATCTCCAAGATAATCCTGACGAATTGGAGAAAATTTGTAATGAATACAGCAAGCGATTAGGACTAGATGCTCATCAATGGTTTTCTGTAATACATACAGATACGGATAACTTGCATCTTCATATGATAATTAATCGCATACCAGTAAATGATACGAATGCTTATAAAACAGACTTTATTGGTGTTGAAGTTTCTGCCGTAGCAGAACAGATATCGAGAGATATGGGGCTTGTAGTAGCTAGAGAACAGAACAAGAAAACTGAGAAATGTTACTTTGATTCAGAGCAACGAGCGACAGCTAGGGCAAAGCTAGAGTTTATAGCTTCACAAGTTATGGCAGGCAAACCAAAATCTTTAGAAGAGTTTATTAGTTCTATGAATACAAATAGCGTAGATGTCATGATGCGGACTCATAAGCACAAAGGTTCGGTATATGGATTGCGATTTACGTTGGATAATGAAAATTTTAAGGCTTCGGAAATTGGTAAGCAATGCGGTTACAACAGGCTAGTGCGGACTTTAATGGAAAATGCGAATGAATTGAAAGTACAGGCTAAAAATGTGGAAACTAATCTAAGTGCTGATTCAACACAGATAGTTCATCGAAATCAAAACTTCTTTGAGGAAATTGCTGGTGCTGTAGGTGGTGCAGATGAACAGGATGTGAAGCGAAAAAAGAAAAGAAAATTTAAACGGTAATGGAAAAAGCAAATATTAGAAGGAAAACGCAGGCAGGTTCAGATGCGATGAAGCATCAAGCCCATTTAGAGATGATTAATAAAGAGCTAGTCTCTTTAAAAGAGTTATTGTTGCGAGAAGATAATGAACGTAAGCAATTACTCAATAGCATTATTACTCTTGAAAAAAGGAATGAATCAAACTTAAAGAAAACCATAGCGAGCTTCAACGATATGGCAAATGAAGTTTCTTCGTTCAAGGAGTTAATACACCCTTTGTTTACTGAATTTGTAGGGAATATAGAAGCTCAAAATCGCAAGCATCGCAACTCAATGATTGCTACTGTTGGTTGGATTGTGTGGTTATTTGTGTATGCTTTGTTTTTCTTGTCCTGTGTGGTAGCAAAGCTTCTTATTGGCTAGATGCTGATATAACAAGAGAGAACGCCAAATTAGCATTCTCTCTTGTTGCTTTTGCTCATTTCTTATCTATCTTGAAAATAGTCCAAAAGATAATTTTATCGTGTAGAAAATGGAACTAGTCTATATCAATATCGGATATGACTGAAACCATAGTCACATTTTCTGTGAAGTTGTATTGCTTATCTAAAATAAGAACATTATTTTGATATACCTTAACCAATATGCCAGCAGTAGGTATAGGAGAAGAGTAATGTGTTGCCATAAATGCAAAATTTGGACTAAATATTTCGGATGTTGTATAAGATAGTTTTGTGGGTACTTCGCCTTCGTTAAATGATGCAGAATTGCTTAATGAGTAAGCTACTTGTCCCACAATGTTCATTGACAATGCATCGCTGCTTTCCCACTCGTGATTAGCTTTTATTGTTGGGGGCTTTGTCCAAGACTGTACGATTGCAGTAGATATAAAGCTAAATTCTTGGAATGCTCCTGTCGGAGTGGCTTCTATACGATATACATATTCATTTAATGCATCATAATCATCATCGCTATCATCAATAATATTATTGATAGGATTATCACTTCCGCACGAAGCGAATAAAAGGGTTGCAAATAGCAGTAAAAATAAATTTTTCATTGTGTAATAATTTAAATGTGTTATTAATCGTTTGTTGTATAATACTTTTCGAAGTGTCCTTTGGAAGATTCTAGACTTTCTGCAATTTCCTTTTCATAAACAGTAAAATCAAACAACTTGAACGTGCTTGTTGAAGCCATAGAAGGAATATCTCTAGATATGTTTTCGATTTTTACTATTAGGTAA
>JBKECH010000054.1:0-74757 GCA_047974415.1 Bacteroidales bacterium
ATAGCTTCCCCATCGGGGATTAATCTGTTTAATTGTTGAAGGTTTAGGGTTGAATTGTTGAAGGTTGAATTGTTGGAAGTTTAGGATCTGCGCAGGGCGAACATTGTTAAAATTATTAATATTTTGAGGTCTGTGCAAGGTAAATAGGGTTAAAGTTTTTGATTTGGAATGAAGGAGGAAATTTGGAATTGTTAAAAAAGCATTGGTTCAAAATGTGGGCTCACCCACTCTATTCGACATAGAGCCTATTTCTTGTGAGTTTTCCATGCACAAAAATAAAATTTATTTCCAATACCCACTACAAACGACATAGAGCCAAGTTACTGTTATTGCCGTCCTTCTTAAAGGTAAAGTAGACTTGTATAGAGAGAAGGGGCAAGTTATTGAAAGTAATTAGAGTCTGTCTATAAAGTCCAATATCTGCGTTAAACCCGAATCATGCATTGGACACGCAGAACAGGTGAGCAAATGTATGTTTCGGGTTTAAGGATTAATTCACAAACTGTGCTGGACTTTATAGATAGAGGTTAATTGAATAGCTGGTTTAAGATGTCCTTGGCTTTTTGCTTGTCCTCGTCTTTAATATTATTTTTTAAAATGTCGTTTACCTTGTCTTTGGCAGCATCCTTTATCTGTTCTTTAGCAATGTTTTCAGCTTCCTTGGTGTCGATACTGATTTTTGGAGACATCATCTCGCCCGATAGATTTATGTCGATAGGGATAGTCTTAATGTTGTCGCTGTTTGGTATTTTTGATACTAGCTTGTTGATATTTTCGTTAAGGTGAGCTCTGTCTAAATCAAGCTTTATGTCCATGTCCAGCGTTTTGTCTATACCAACTTTCCCTGAAATAGCTGCTTTTTGGTCAAGTACGTTAGCTGTAAATTCTGGCAGTATAAGATTCCCATTCTCAAGGCTAAAGCCTGTCGATACGGCTTTTACTTTCATCCCATTGCTGTATTTATCATTCTTCAATACTTTGCTAAGCACATTGGTTATTACCTGATTTGTGGCAAAAGTTATTTCACTAGAACTGAAAGATCCTTTCCCGTTTAGAGTGGTTAGCACAGGAGACATGTCGCCGTCCAAATCTCCGCTAAAATCTAAGTCGACAGAGAAGGTTCCATTCGCCTTTTTGCCTATAGGAAGCCAGCCCGCAAGAGTGCTTATTGATGTTGTTGCTTGAGACATGTCCATGTCCTTAACATTGAAGTTAACATTGAACTTTGGTTTGTTGATATTTTCGTATGCTCCTGTAATTTTAAGTAAGCCTCCAAGAGTTGACATTGACAAACTACGCATGTCGGCAATGCCGTTCTTGATGTAAACATTGCCAGTGATATTTTCCAACTTAAAATTCTGGTAATCTGCTTTCTTTATGTTTGTTGAGAGAGTGAAATTGATGTTCTGAGGAATTTTTATAGCTGTTGCGCTAGTGTCGATTGTTTTGGTGGTAGCAATGGTGCTTTCGACTTCTGTGTCAGTGCTAAGGTTGCTCAGTTCGTTTAGGTCCATATAATCTGAATTTAGACTTAAATTCCCTGTCAGTAGCTTGTTGTCGAAAATATAAGGGTAGAAGTTAGACAGCCCTCCCTCAATTTTACAATTGCTTTTGCCGATGTTTATATTCACATTCTCTAGACTTATTTTAGTAGTAGAGAATACAAGGCTGCCAGTAGGGATTTCTATGTCAGACGCAAATGATTTGTCCGTATATATAAAGTTGCTGAGAGTTATTTTTCCGTCAGTTTTGACCTTGTCGTATTGTTCTTTCTCGATGTTGGAGTAGTTGCCACTAGCACTCAGATCTGCGTCTATCCTGCCGTTTATTTCTGTCCCTTCGAGAGGAATTGCTTTTTTCAAGTCGTCTAGGTTGATGTTGCCATTAACTCCAAGGCTGAAGTAGGGGTCTGTCATTGGGGTTTTTAGCGTGAAGTTGCCCGATATTGGATTGTTGGCTATAGATAGTTTCATCGTTGGAGCAGCAATTACCAGTAGGTTCAAGTCTCCTTGTGCTTTTTGAATGTTTGCTTTTGCGTTGATATTGTCGATACTTGATGGAAGGTCTTTGTATTTTACTACACCATTGTTTATATTGATGTCTGCATTGATAGCAGGGTAGTTCTCACCCTCGTATTCGCCTTTTATGCCGACTTTTATCTCGGCAGTTCCAGATGTTGTTACGTCTTCAAGATAATGCATGTAATCCTTCGGAATCAGGTTTATTATATTTTTGAAGTCGGAGTTTGCTGTTTCAAGCTTTATGTCCATCGTTGTTTTATCACTTGCCTGAAAGTATCCCAATGCGGTCAGCATTAAATCGTTTATTTTTACATTGCCTTTTGAAATATCGAAACGTCCAGTCTCGGAGTTCATTTCAAGTTCTAGCTCTGTTCCAATATTAATATTGCTAGCATATTCAGAGCCATCCATTGCGAAGGTGAAGTTTTCGGTGCTTGCTTTGGTCTCGATAGTAGACTGAGCGGCTTGTAATCCACCACTGAGACTAATGTTAATATCTTCTGCAAGCATGTATATATTGCCATTGTCATCTTTATATATTATCCTCCCCCGATTAAGGCTAACTTCTCTCAGATTTAATCCTGAGCTTCCTCCATTTTTGTCACTCTCGATTGTTTCGCTAGAGGCTGATTCCGAAGCGTATATGTCCCAATTAGACTTGCCCTCCTTGTTTGTTAGAAGATTGATGTTAGGCTCGTCCACTAACACTTTATTTATCTCAATATTGTCACCAAATAGAGAGAGCAAATCTACTACAACTCTAGCTTCGCTTACCGATGCTAAAGTGTCGCCTGCAAAAGGGGCTTTGCCAACTATCGTAAAATTGCTTAGACCTACCGATGCGTTAGGAAAGTTCTTTATTAGACTTAAATTCAGACTATTCCACGATACTTCAGCATCGAGCATTTTGTTTATTTCTTTTTTTGCAATGTCGTTTATTTTATCTTTAAAAAAGAACGGTAGGACAAGTAGCAACGCGAATATTGCAGCTATACTTATTCCAAAAATTTTAAAAAATTTCTTCATTTTGATTTTTGTAATGATTGATATTTAAATAGTGTCTACCCACAAGGTCGGAAGTCTGAGTTATAAAGTTAAAAGTCGAGACTTGCCGTTCCATATGGCAGGAGTTTCTGCGTAAATGACCGATTTGCAAAGAGTACATAATGTAATAATTGGACTTTATCAGACTCTAAATAACTTGAATTATTGAATACATAATCGCACAACTGGCTCTTGTTGTTTCCAGATCGTAGTCATCACTCCGCTGTTCGTGTATATATTTCATACTTTCTCCATTCTTATAAACTTCAAAGATAATGTTTTTATTATCATGATGTATATGAATGGATAGTGAAGTTTCGGGTAAGTTTATGAATTTGTTGACGCAATTGGAATGGTGTTGCACCAAACTGATATTGCTTTCACTATTTTGACTATCTTCTGTGAGCATCTTGTAGAGCTTCCCATTACACGCTGAGTCATATATTGTTAGATGAAGTTGGTGTTGTTTAAGTTTTCGCTTTACTATTTGGGCTAGGGTTTCGCCTGTTGTGCTGACAAGTGTGTTTTCGACGAGTTTGATGAGTTCATCTTTTTTTTCTTCGAGTTGTTTTGTGTTTTTTCTTATGTCAAGATTGGAGCTTGTTAGACTTAGCCTCAAGCGTATATAGTTTGGAGATGGGAGATAGGCTAGACTTATGTTGTGAGGGAGGTTGTTTTCGTAGTTCTTGAGTCTTTCTGCCAATGTAGATTCGGGGATATTGGCAACAGTGATACTTGTGGATCTACAAGAAAAATTGTTGTTTAATTTACTAAGGCGAGGAATGACTTCATTGTCAGTTATATGCTTCATTTCGTAAGGAACGCCAGGAAGAGATATAACTATGGTGTTATTATTTTCAAACCACATTCCAGGGGCTGTACCCAATGCGTTACTTAGGATGCTACACTTGTCTGGCAATAGAGCTTGCTCATGGTTTAGCTCGCTCATGCTTATTCCTCGTGTCTCAAAGATTGACTTTATGTGCTTCATTGTTTGTTCGTGGAACACTAGTTTTGCATCGAAAAAATCGCAGAGCACTTTCTTCGTGATGTCGTCTTTGGTGGGACCCAGTCCTCCTGTTAATATTAGAATGTCATGTAAGGTGTTTCTGAGTGCCTTATCTATAGCTTCTTGAGTGTCAGGGATGCAAGTCGAGCTAACGACACTATGTCCTAACTCGCTAAACCTAGAGCAAAGCCATTGGGCGTTGGTGTTTAGGACTTGTCCGTTCAGGAGTTCGTCGCCTATGTTTACTATTTCTATGTTCATTATGTTGAAAATAATTCATCAAAGGTAAATAGCTTTTATGAATTATTGAAAATTTTTCTTTTGTAATTTTTGAGTTATTACAGATATCTGACTCTATATACGAACCCCGTGGGCTAGTCCAAAATGCAGGGAAGTAACAAGATTGAAAATCAGCACAACATAAAGTTTATATGGGAGGAGAGGTATTAATCTTGAGCTCAACTTGTAAATGCTACTTTTTCTATTTGGCAACATAATGACTAGTATATGTTAAACCCAGAATATGCATTAGCTCACCTGTTACGTGCTCCAAGCTCTTCAAAACAAACGCTTTACTGGTTTTTGTTTCGCTCGCCGTGGCAGTGCTACGCTTTGTTCACCAAAAACCTTGTTTTATCAAGTTTTAAGTCCTTGCTCCGGCGTCCCAATGCAATCTGGGTTAATCTTGGGTTTATAGACGAGCTCTAGTTGCTGCACTCAGTGCTTTTCTCAGAGTGGTCGTGATTCTCATGTTCTTGAAGCTCTTTGTATCTCTTTTCATTGATAATTTTAGCTTCGTAGCCCATTCCCTCTATAACCTCTTTTAGGTGCAACTGACTTGTTTTAGTTGCATTAAACTTGAGCTTGATAGTGTTTGAATGAGCATCAACTTTCAACTCTTTCATGCCCTTTTCAAAGCGCAATTTTTCTTCTACCTTTGCTTCGCAACTGGCACAGTGCATATTACTTTGAAAATATGCCGTCTCGGTTTTTTTCTTGCCTTTGTTGTTTTCTTTAGCGTTTACTGAGTTAACGGAACCGAGTACTAGCAATGCTGCTAGTATAAAAAATACTTGTTTCATATGTTTGTGTTTTGAGATAATAGGCGCTTAACTAGCTATTACTATCTACGTTAATAATCATTGTTTTATGTGTGAAATGTGCTCTGTCATATTGTTGATACTTACTTTCTGTTTAATGATACCCTTATTCCTGCATATATTCTAGCTCCGTGTGTTGGTGCCCATATTTGCGTGGCATCAAAGCTTTGACTATAAGGGTTTTGGTAGTCTATTATAGGGTTTGCTTGTTTGTAGGCGCTTAGATTTTCTACGCCAGCGTAAATATTCCATCGTCTGAAATATCTGGTTATCTGAGCATTCATAACTATGAAATTGTCAGACCATTGTTCTTCTGGCTTTGGTTGGTTTGCTGTAGGAGTAACAGGAATTCTCGAGCGCCCATTAAATTGCGTGGTGTAATCGAACATCCATTTCTTTAGCTTGTCAGTGTAATTAAGCACCGCAATGCCTTTCCATTTGCTGGTTAAAGGCATGTCTCTCAATTCTGAGCCTATTGTTTGTTTCACATTGTTATACCGATAAGCTAATGTCATGTCTAAGCGAGGAAGGAGCTCGTATCTCATTTCAATTTGATAGTTGTCGGCAAAAGACTTTCCGTCCATCTCATAGAACAATATATCTGTTTGCGAGCTTTCCCTGTCGACCACTATTTGATTAATGAAATCGGTGCGGAAATACTCCGCGCTCAAGGAGAGGTCTCTGTCCCAAAGGGTAAACTGTTGCAGAGCATTCAATCCGTAGTTCCATGCTTCTTCCTGCGATGGTGCTGTCGGCGGATTAAAGTTTCTGCCAGAGGCAAGCAGGGGAGCATTGTCGGCATATAGATGAGTGGTTCTATATCCTTTTCCTGCCGAGCCTCTTAGTGTCAGCGTTTCGTAAGGTTGGTAGCGTAAGTGAAATCTGGGAGTGTAGAAAGTACTGAAGATATTATGAAAATCGGCTCTAATTCCTGCCATTGCTGTTATTTTCTCTGATGGTTTCCACGTGTATTCTGTAAAAATGCCTGGCACGGCTTCTTGCTGCCTGAAGTTGTTGTCAATGAACATATTGTCCACGCCATTGTGCAGAAAACTCACTCCGCTATTGAGCGAGTGCTTCTCTTCTTTGTCGAGGCTCGAGGTTAGAACAAGGTTTGCATAAACGTTTGTTTCCTTAGCATTGTATTCTCGCAGTCCGTAATAGGAGTCAAGCTCGTGGTAGCTAGTGTTTGATATAAAAGCAATACTGTTTCTTCCGTTTTTGAAAGTGTATCCGCCTTTGAGAAAAAACTCGCCTCTTTTATTGGTTATTTCTACTCCGTAGGGGTTACTTGCTATATGTGGCATGCCTTCATCAAAGTTTTTTTCTCCTCCAACACGATTTTCGTATAATCCTTTTACGCCAAACTGGAGCATGTATCCCTTGGGGCTTGTGTATTTCCACCGGTTAAAGACCTGCACTTGTTGGTTTAGTGGTCTGTCTAGAAAATTGTCCTTATTATCGTCTACTTTGTTTTGGAAGTTTTTTCCGTAGACAAGTAGCCCGGTGGATAGTTTGTCGTTTATTTTCCCGGACACCACTCCGTTAAGCTCTGTTGCCAAGTCGAGACTCTGAAACACGTTGAGGTGTAGCCACTCGTCGGCATCGGGCTTTTTATACTCGACATTTATCTGTCCTGTGGTCGATTCGTAGCCATTCATTACTGACGATGCGCCTTTTGATATTTGTATGGATTGCATCCATGGTCCTGGCACATAGGTAAGCCCATAGTTAGAAGCTATTCCCCTAAGGTTTGGGTAGTTCTCTGTGAGTAGTTGTGTGTATAGTCCTGACAAGCCTAGCATTTTTATTTGTTTTGCACCAGATACTGCGTCGTTGTATGTTACGTCAACGGAGGCATTTGTCTCAAAGCTTTCCGAAAGGTTGCAACATGCGGCTTTGTGCAGTTCTGCTCCTGTAATCTTCTCGACACTTATTGTCGATAATCTTGAAAGGTAGTTACCCTTGTCTTTGGCGACTACTTCCACACCTTCTAAGAGCTCGGGTTCGAGCTGGATATCCAAAACCCCATCAAAGCTCGTTATGGTATCTGTCTTATAGCCCATATACGACACTACAAGATAGTCTGAACTCTTTGGACTTAGCGTTAACGAGAACTTGCCATTTTCGTCTGTTATTGCGCCAGTTTTCTCTTTCTTCCATATTGCTGACGCTCCTTGTAGAGGCTCTTTCTTGCCTCCAATATTTTCGTATACAATGCCTTCTACTTTTTGGGCTTGTGTATAAAAAAATCCTATAGTGAATAAAAATCCTAATATTATGTGTTTCATTTGTTTATAATTGTTTTTTATTGCCACATGTCTATCGTCAATTTAGTAATGTCCTTATGTGGACATCAAACTTTAGTGGCTTGTTTAGATGCTTATATTTTTGTTCTTTATATTTTGCCGAGATGACAAGTCTCATTGGAGATGTCTCCTAATTTGTCCTTAGATATCAACCAAGCTGTCTTTTACTGTAGTGATATTACGACGATTTTAATTATTGATAATCAATAGTTAATAACTAAATAGATAATGATTCAATGAATCTGAGTCGTAACGCTATAAGTCAAAGCTCGGGGAAGTCCTGTTATACAAGGGTTCATTGATATGAAGGCTCGCTTAGCAAAGTTAGTGTAATGCTAACGTTGTATTTTGTAAACGAACTCTAAATAAGGATTGTTTATAGCACTAGAGATATGACTTGACCTGGTATTTAAGGTTTTAGCAGGGGCGAGGGGAGATGGAGAGTTGATTTAGAAAAATCCGAAGTTCTCGACCATAGCTATGTGGGGGAAGATTTGATTTTTCGTCTGGAATATGCTTCTTTTCAATAATATCATCAAAGCAAGTAAATTCAGGCAAGTTCCATTGTGGTATAATAAAGGCTATAGGAGCGATGTCGTCAATATTAATAATATTGACGACACTATATATGTCGATACTTAATTTTTCTAAGTGTCTTTTTGTGTCTCCACAAGTATTGTCTGTATTATGTTTGCTTTCGTTATTCGGATGGCAACAGTCTATATCTTTATGCTTGCAACAAGTGTTGTCATTTATTAAAAGAGAGTGTTCATCGCAACAAGTTGAGATTTTTTCTTTGCCATTGCAGTCGTTATTGGCGAAATATAGAGAAGTGTCGATTTTGTGTTTGCAACATATGCTTTTGTATATAGGAACGCCTGTCTCTAGTAATAAGAACAGAGACATCAACACAAAAGATGATATTTTACTACAAATCCTCATGGGGCAAAGATAAACAATATATAGAAATATACAAGAAAAAAAAGAATGCGATGAAATTACAAACCTAAGAAAATGTATAGCAAAGACAGGGAGTTAGTTACAACATTGTTATAAGCTCCATTCTGTTCCTTCCTTAGTGTCTTTGATATTGAAGCCCAAGTCTTGTAGCCGGTCTCTTATCAAGTCCGAGCTTGCCCAGTCTTTGTTATTTTTTGCTTGTTGTCTAACTTCTAATAGTAAGTCTATTGCTCCTTTGTAAGCAAGGTTGTTTCCTTGTGCAATGTTTGAACTTTCTAAGCCCAGAATGTCTACGACAAATAATTTTAGGGTTTCTGACAATATGCTCTTCTCTTCTTTGCTGATAGATAGTTTTTTATCTTTCACTGAATTTACAATTCGTACTATCTCGAATAAGTTGGCAATTAGGATAGGGCTATTTAAATCGTCATTAAGGGCTTCGTAGCACTTGTCTCTTAACTCTTTGGCGCTGATGTCGCTTTTGTCAGATATCTCTAGCTTAGGAGCATCATTTAATGCGGCTAAGAGCTTTGCCAATCCTTTTTCTGAAGCTTGTAGTGCTTCGTTAGAAAAATCTAGCTGGCTACGATAATGTGCTTGTAGCATAAAAAACCTGATGGTCATAGGGGAGTAAGCTTGTTCTAACAGCTTGTGTTCTCCACGGAAAAATTCATCTAGATTGATAAAGTTACCCAAGGATTTGCCCATCTTTTGTCCTCCTATTGTTACCATGTTGTTGTGCATCCAATAGTGTGCAGGAGTTTTACCTTTAGATGCTATTGCTTGTGCTATTTCGGCTTCGTGATGAGGGAATTGTAAGTCCATCCCTCCGCCGTGTATGTCGAATGTTTCGCCTAGGTATTTGCATCCCATGGCTGTGCATTCAGTGTGCCAGCCTGGAAAGCCATTACTCCATGGTGATGGCCAACGCATAATATGCCCATCGGATGCTTTCTTCCATATTGCGAAGTCCAAGGGCGAATGTTTTTCACTTTGTCCGTCTAATTCTCGCGTATTAGCAAGCAAATCTTCGATTTTTCTACCTGACAGTGTGCCGTAATCGTGTTTCTCTGCATATTTCTGAACATCGAAGTATACAGAACCGCTACTTTCGTAGGCAAACCCTTTGTTTATGAGTGTTTTAATCAGCTCTATCTGTTCTATTATATGTCCCGTTGCAAGAGGCTCGATGCTTGGAGGCAAAACATTCAGCAACTGCATGGCATTATGATAGCTGTTGGTGTAGTGTTGTGCCACTTCCATTGGCTCAAGCTGGTCTATTCTTGCTTTCTTTGCAATTTTGTCTTCGCCATCATCAGCATCGTTAACAAGATGTCCGACATCGGTGATGTTGCGTATGTATCTAACCTTGTAGCCCTGATGTAGTAGGTACCTGTATAGCAAATCGAAAGTTATAGCAGGACGAGCATGCCCCAGGTGAGCGTCTCCATACACCGTAGGTCCGCAAACATACATTCCCACTCGTCCTTTTTCTATTGGCGTGAACTCTTCTTTCTTTCTAGATAATGTGTTGTAGATTTGTAGCATCCTAATTTTGTGTGCGTTTATTTAGTGTCTGTCCTTAAATTGCAAATTTACTAATTATACGTATCATTTTCTATCCCATAGGCTAAAATATAGTCTTTTGGTAACATCTCCACGTAGATGATATTTCTACCTTGCATTTTTTCGGTTTCGTAGTGTATTTCGACCATGTTGGCAGATAGCAGGGCTTTGTCTTTTTTTATGTAAGTTTCGTCTTTGAGGTTTATGTATTTGTTATTTAGTGTTTTGTATAGTGTTTCTTTGCAGACCCATATCAGTGTAAGGAGATATATCCTGTCCTCTTTATTTAGGCTTAGAGAGTCAATCCATTGTTCGTTTTCGGGGTGTAGAAATTTACTTTGAATATTTTCGTAAGGTCTGTGAAGAGATTCTATATCCAGTCCGCAGGACCTGTCGGAAATGCTAACTCCCACAAAATCAGCAGTGTGGGTTATGCTGATTTCTTTTTTTATCTCGTTTATGCAGGGTCTACCAGATTTATCATAATTTATAAGATAGTCTTTATTGAGTAAGGTCTTTATTAATATTCTTGTGGCTAGCCACTCGCGCTTGCGATTTTCGTTAGAAATTAGTTTGTATCTTTCTGTTTCAGAGGGCTTTAGTTTGTGTCTTAACTCTAACTCTTCCAGTGTTTCTGTAAGTTCCCATATGCCGATTTCAATGGCTTCCGATGCTTTTCTTGAATACAGAGGCATGACTAGCTATTTTTAGTTTTCGTTCCACTCCATACTGTTTATAATCTCCATTGCGTCTTCCTTTAGAAAGTTGTAGATAGGTTGGAGAGAATCTATGTTGGGAGTCGACCAAACGTACACCGACCCACGCAAGAAGTGTTTGGTAGAGTCCGTAAGAAAAAATTGAAAAGGCGAAGCTGCGTTACCGTCTATATTGTAATATACGCCATAAACATTTCTGACAGTGTCGTATATGAGATTGTTTTCAATGTTGTTGGCCTTTATTGTGTGTTTGAATGCCAACTTGTATGCATCTTCGATAAATTTATCTATGTTGTTGTTTATAGGTTTGTAACTCAGGTGTATCCTTGCGTTGACGTCGTCGGTTTTTGTTATAATATTTCGCCAGTATAGTTCTGCATCTTTGTCTTTGTCTATTTCTAGAGTAGAGTAGTTGGCAATGTTGAAAGAGTAGGGGAGTTGTTCTTTGGTTTTATGGTAGTTTTTTTCTGGTAAATTTAAACGATAATAAGCATATGGTTTTGGGACATAAGTCTTCCCCGAGCACCCTATAATTATGCACGTCGTTAATAATATACTATATATCACGCTACTTCTATTCATTGATGACTGATTCTGGAATAATTATTTTTAGTTGTTTTATTCGTCTTTTGTCAATTGCCTCAACACTCATGTTAAAATCTTTAATGCTGATTTTGTCGTGTAGTTTTGGAAGAGCCTCTTTAACTTCTAGCACCAATCCTGCAAGAGTTTCTATTTCTTCGGAGATGTCGTCAAAAATATTCTCATCTATATTTAAAATCTTGCAAAAATCAAGTATTGATGTTTTACCATCAAAAAGATAGGTGTTGTGATTTACTTTCGTATAGCCTTTGTCGTCTATATCGTCGAATTCATCTGCTATGTCGCCAACTATTTCTTCAAGTACATCTTCGAGAGTTACTATTCCCGACACGCCACCATACTCGTCTACGACGATTGCTACGTGTATTTTGTTTTGCTGAAACTCGGTTAATAAGTCGTTGATTTTTTTTGATTCGGGGATTAAGAAAGGAGGTCTTATTAGCTTCTGCCATGCAAAATTATCTTTCTCGCTAGTGTATTTTAGCAAGTCTTTGATGTACAGTATCCCTTGAATGTTGTCTAGTGTGTCAGCATAAACAGGTATTCTTGAGTAGCCTGAGTCGTTGATAATGTTTAGTACTTTTTCAAAAGAGTAGTCGGTGTCTATTGCCAGTAGGTCGATACGTGAGGTTATTATGTCGCTAGCACATTTTGAACCAAATTTGGCGATACCTTCGAGCATTTCTTTTTCTTCTTGGATATCTTCCTCTGAGGCTAGTCCGATGGCCTGCGATATGTCGTCGATAGTTACTTCGTTGGACGAATATTTGTCTAAGCGTTTCTTTACGAATGCCGTGGAACTGATGAGCATGCTAGACAATGGTGAGCATAGGACAATGCAGAATCGCAAGGGTGCCGACATAAACTTGGCAAAGCCTATAGAGTGTTGTGAGGCAAATACTTTTGGCAGTATTTCGCCAAATAATAATAATAGTAAACCGATTACCACAACTTCGATGATGAATCCTAGTATTTCGGCATCTGCAAAACTCATTGTCAATCTTGAAAATTGTGCGAAGATTACCACAATAGCTATGTTTATAAAGTTGTTGGCTACAAGTATTGTGGCAAGGAGTTTTTCTGGTATTTTTAATAAGCTCAACACCTTGTGTTTATCGCCGTCCGCCCTCAGTTTATTTTTTTCGTCTGGCGACAATGAAAAATAGGCTACTTCTGAGCCAGAAATAAACGCCGACATCACAAGGAGAACTACAATGCATGCTAAATACATTATAGCTTTAGGCGTTATAGGATAAAAGAGCACTGCTAAATTTATGCTCGCAAGGAGCGGGATACTGTCTGCGTCCAAAATATTACTAATTGATTAATACTCTTTATAATGCGTGACTAACTACTAGAATGGCAAGTCGTCGTCGTCGTTGCTTTCGTTGTACACTGTAGTTTTATCTTCAGAGGCTTGATGCGATTGGTTTGTGGGGGCAGTATAGCCACTGTTGTTATTGTCTTCTTTTTTCCCCAATAGTCTTATAGTGTCTGCAAAAATTTCGGTTCTATATTTCTTCACTCCGTCTTTATCATCGTAGGAGCGAGTGCGTAGTCTGCCCTCAATGTATAGCTGACTCCCTTTGTGTATATATTTCTCAGTTATGTCTGCTAATGCTCTCCACGCCACAATGTTGTGCCATTCGGTTGTTGTTACTTTTTCGTTGTTTTTTGTGTAGGTTTCAGAAGTTGCTAACGAAAATGATGCCACAGACACATTGTTGTCTAGGTGTCTAACTTCTGGATCTTGACCTACATTACCTACTAGAATTACTTTGTTTACCATGACTATATACTTTTGAATTAAACGTCCTCTATTTACGAACAGCTAAGTTAGACATTTCTTTTGAATTACAAAATAGTTGTGTGTTTTTTCTATTAGTTTCGGCTTATGGTAAAGTGTTGTTGGATTACAATTCTTTATTTTGGTGGTTCATGAGACCTTGCATCATCCCAGTATATATTTTCGGGCTTCCATTTGTTCTTAGGTTTATCTATACCAGTGGGATAGCCTATTGGAATTACATTTAGGGGGCGTAGGTTCTCGGGAAGTTTGAGTGCTGCACGCACAGGTTCTTCTCTCTCAGGATAAGGCCAAACTGCGGTAAATACTGCACCTAAGCCCATTGATTCTACCGCAAGCAAGATATTCTCTGATGCCATGGCGCAGTCTATTGTCCAGTAGTTATCGTCCGCTCCAGTAAGAGCTTTGGATAAGTCGCCACATACCACGATAGCGGCAGATGCGTCTTTTAACATTTTTGCGTAGGGCAAACGAGTAGAAAGAGTGTCCATTATTGCATTGTCTGTGATAACGATAAATTTCCAAGGTTGTGCATTTTTTGCTGTTGGAGCTGCCATGCCAGCCTTAACGATTGTTAGCAGATCGTCGTTGGATACTTTTTGTTTGGTGAAATTTCTCACACTCTTGCGTTGGTGGATTATTTCCAATACGTTGGTGCTATGAGCAGTATCTGAGAAAGGGGTGGGGCCAATTTCTACGGGCTTGAAATCGGCCCTTATTATTAAAATTATCAGAGCGATGGCCATTAAAATGCATAAAATATTGATATTCTTCATGTGTTTGTGATTTTTATTATTTTCTGTTATTCACGAGCTTAGGTTGGTGGTCTTTTTGATTTTGGCGTTTGTTTTCCTTCTGCATCTTTTTTCACTTTTAATGTATCCAAGCATAGTCCGGTAGGACAGAAGAAGCGGCACCATGCTTTCGGAATAAATATGGATATAACAGCAAAAGTAATGGCAAACACCATGGTCCAAGTACCCACAATTTTATAAGAGAATGCCGAAAAAGGCTCAAGAAGAGTCAGGTCGAAGTAGACACCTAGCCAAAGCATAAATAAAAGGGCGAAGAATATTGCTTCTCTTAGATGTTTCAGCACAGAATATGCTTTGTGTGGGATTTTAATATTTTTCTTGCTTAGCTTGTTGGCTATGTGTTGCAGGTTTCCATAGGGGCAGTAATATCCACAGTAAAACGACTTGCCTGTGAAGATTGGAAGTACTACCGACAGCACAATTATGGCGAGCATTAGCAATTTACCATCGCCAGACCATCCGTTCATAAGCCAATTGTAAATTATGTAGAGCGACAGGCTTTTTGAGAGTATAAAGCCGAACAGAATAACAGTAATAAGCTGAATATATGTACTGTATTTTTTGAATACCTGAGGTTTTATAAAGTTGAAGAGGATGAACATTAGCCATAGCCATCCTAGTATCATAGGTATGTTTATTTTAGTTTTGCCGTTTTGAGTTTTTACTGTTTCTATTTCCACAGGGTTGTAAGTTTCCGATATTTTATTCACTCCATTTATTATAGCCTTGCTACTTATTGAGGCTCCAGATATTATATCGACACTAGTATTGTGGAGTTTTGCTATGTGTTTACCATTCCAAGCGGAAAGAAGTCCAGTATCATAGAGATTCTTTACGTATTCGGAGCTTTCGCTGTGTTTTAGCAATATTAAACCCTTTACGATGCTTCCAGTGTCTATGACGAGGGCAAAATTGATATTTCCTCCAAAACCTTCGACCGTTCCTTTTTCTGGAAATTCCAACGCTCCGATGATTTGATGCTTTGAGTTTGATATTTCCCATGCCGAGGCGACAGACCTGAAGCTTTCAGCCTCAGGAATAATAGATTTGAGAGCTTCTATGCTTGGTAAGTCCAAGCTGGTATCTTTCTCATGCTTTATGTTATATCCAATAAAACGACCTTGGTATGTGGTGGCAATTCCAAAGACAAGTATTATCGTTGCTAGACTTATAAGTCCTGTGAGAATTCTCTTTATCAAGTTCTTTTATTTCAATGGCATTTCAGCTTACAAAGCTAATAAAATTTCATCGTCTTTTTTCTCTTGTAAATGACAAGGCTATCTTTGGGAATAATAGCATTGGTAGAATGGAGCCAATTGCTAGACAAAATAGCGTAGTGAAAGTTACAAGGAAATTAGACAGAAACAAATCTAAATACTTAATTTTTTCTGTCGTTTCGTCCATGTTTTGCATGAAGGTAATTAACGAGAACATCGTGTTGTAAGCAAACTTGCCAGGTATCATTGGTAGTAGGGCGGGGATAAACAGTACTGTTCTTGGCACTCTATTCAAGCATGCAAAGTATAAGCTGACAAAGCCAATTACACAAGAGCCGGCTAGTGATGCCGAGCTAATGTCTAGATTTGCGTATTCCATTAGACAAAAGCGAGATGCGTGTCCTAATGCTGCTAGTATGCCAATATATTTAAACACTCGTAGAGGAGGGTTTGATATTGCGCCAAAACCAATTCCTGCAACTGCGGCAAATATTGCATCTGTCATTATATCTGTTACAATCATAATAGGCTGCTTTTTACAATTAATAGAGTGATAGACAGTCCTACAGAGAAACAGATTATCCATAATGTCGCTTGCGTTAGGCGCGCAATGCCTGCAAGTGTGTGCCCCTCAATTACATCTATGATGCCATTGATAAGAAGAACTCCAGGGACAAGAAATAACACGCTGGTTGCGAGAGCTATATCGGAGGTGGTGTCGAAAAGTGTTGCCACTGATGCACCAAACGATGCAATAAATGCTGTTATGGCTATGGTGATGTAGTTGTTGATATTAGTTTTATGTAGTTGTTGTCTTGCAAAGAAAGCTAGAGCTGTGGCAAAAAAAACAATGAGCACCGATAGATAATCGCCACCAAAGAGTTTGCAAAATGAGGCGTTTGCTGCACTTGCGAGTAGTAATACATGAAAAGGTTTTAGGCGGGGTTTGCTTATGATTTCGTTATATCTCAGCTTTAATTCCTCGATAGGTATTTTGTTGTCGTAGCAAGACCAGCTCAGCGCGCTGAGCCTCGAGTTATGTTCGAAGTTGATAGGTTTGTGTCCGATGATATCTATATTCATATATCTCTCTTTAGTTTGTTCGTTCCTTATAGATATGGAGAGGCTCTTACTTAAAATGATGATTTTAACATCATACCCATATGACTCTCCAATGCGCCTGACTATGCGAATTACTCGCGAAGTATGTACTCCACTTGCCATCATGTGAGAGGCGTACTCTTTCAAAAAATCACCTAAGGTGTTTATGTCTACTGTGCTGTTATTCACTTATTTAGCGGTCTAGGTTTATATAGCTCTCAACGGAAAGGCTTGTTTTGTCTGATGAATTGTAAAAGAAACCGCATACAAGCATTAAATATTCAGGTAAAAAGCCATTCTTTCCCCATCTTAGCTCTATGTTAAATAAGTTGATGGTCGTCAGGCTGATATCAAAACCACAGGCTTCTAAGGATGGGCGTACCAACTCGGGATGACGGCATGCTAAGTTCTGGGGTCTTGTGCAGGTTTTGTCGGAACAATAAATACAAGTTCCAGTGTAGGCGAAAGACCGTCCTCCGTATAAGTTCTCCATTTTAAGAAGTGTCTTTTGTATCTGGCGACGTACGGAAAGTAATAGATGTCCAGATTCCGAAAAAGGGATGTTGTTTTCTTGTGGTCTGACTTTTGTTGCTATAATTAAGGCATCGCTATACCTATGTAGTAATTTATTTACGTCGAAGTTGAAAGGTGGACAAGCCCATGTTTTACCATAATTGTCGCATGCTTTGCAGTATCCTCCTACTCTTTCGGCATCGCGAAATTCGGAGATGTATGTTTTTGTTGGCAATGTTGAAAGATAGCTTTCTGTGTTGCATTTATATTGTCGACTCATAGTCTATCTGTTTTTATTAAATTTCACAGAACATGTGTCTGTGTCAAAGCTTACTGACGAATTGCTGAATAGTCGTTCAATGTGTCCATGCTGTGCTATTTCGTTTGTTGGTAGATGGAGTAGGTTAGGGGAGTCAATCAAGGCTATGGAGTCGCATACTGTCAGGGCTATGTCTAGTTCGTGGCTTGAGAATAGGATACATTTGTTTTCGCTGTGCGCTAAGTCTTTTAGCAAGGAGCATAGCTCATAGCGATTGGGAAGGTCGAGGAAGGCTGTTGGCTCGTCCAATAGAATTATCGGAGTGTCTTGTGCCAATGCGCGAGCTATCATTATGCGTTGGCATTCACCGTCGGACATTTTGTTCATATTGCGTTTTGCATAGTCTGGCATTCTAACTAGTTCCAGTGATTTATGCACAATTTCGCTGTCTTGCTTTTGCATCCTTCCTATCCAATTAGTGTAGGGGGCTCTACCAAGTGCGACTACATCTTGGCAGCATAGATTTGCAATACGCACTCGCTCTGTTGTTACAAAGGCTGTGGTTTTTGCTAGCTGTTGAGGTGTCATTCGAGACAGCTCCTGTCCGTTCAATGTTATTGAGCCTCCCGATATGTCGTGAAGTCCCGATATTGCTCGAAGTAAAGTCGACTTACCAGTGCCGTTACGTCCTAGCAGTGCAATTAGTTCTCCGCTAGGCATTGTTGCAGATATGTTGTTGAGCAGTGTGCGTTTGCCGTATCCTATGCTTATGTTTTGCAAATTTATCATATCAAGCAATGCTTTTATTTCTTACCACTACCCATACCACAATAGGTATTCCTAATAATGCTGTGATTGAGTTTATTGGTAGGGTCAACAACTTTGAGATTATATCACATAGTAGCATAACTACAGCCCCTGTCAGCGCTACTCCAGGCATGAGTATTCGGTGGTCTGCGCTGGAAAAAATCATACGGGCGACATGTGGAATAGCTAAGCCTACAAAGCCGATAGGTCCACAGAAGGCTGTTACCGTGCCAGCAAGCAGTGTCGTGGATAAGAATATTATTAGCCTCGACTTGCCGATATCAACACCCATAGTTCGGGCGTAGTTTTCGCCGAGGAGCAATAAATTCAAGGATTTTATGATGATTGTTGATAGTATCAAGCCTAAAACAACAGCAGGAATCAACAGTAAAAGCTGTGTCTGGGTTACATCACCCAAAGAACCCATCGTCCAAATAACAAAGGCTTTAAGCGAAGATTCATCGCTCATGTATTGTAATATTTGTACTATGGCACTCACTCCTGATCCGAACATCATCCCTAAAATGAGTATTACCATTATGTCTTTTATCCTTTGGCTTACTGCAGCTATTACCACTAAAATTATAGCTGCTCCTATCCATGCCGAGCCAGCTAATCCAATAGTCGAAAAAACACTACTCCCAGCTAATCCCAATATCGGTGCTCCTAGTATAAACAGAGCAACGCCTAAACTAGCTCCCGAACTAATACCAAGCACATAAGGTCCTGCCAAGGGATTGCGAAAAAGAGTTTGCATTTGCAAGCCACTTACCGATAGAGCTGTGCCAACCACCAATGCTGATATAGCTTTTAACAAGCGGATGTTCAATATAATTTTCCTTGTGGTGTCTGGACAATCGCCTCCTGTCAATGCTAACCAAACATTGGATATAGGAATGTTGCTTGTTCCAATGGTCATATCAATAGCAAATAAAACTATAATCAATATCGCTAAGCTTATGAAAATGCCAGTTACAGGTAATCTCATTCAGCGAAGTTAATCAAGTTTAATGTAATAGTAAAAATCATCATTGATAATTTCTGGGTGAAAAATCTTTATCAAATCGCGTAGTATTAGGTCGGGATTAATAACTCCCGATTCCCAAAAATCGTTGCCTCCTGATGGGTTTATCCGTTTTGTACTGTTGTATACAGCTCCGCTTTGCACGCATGGTGCGTCGGCAAACTTCTGATGGGTAGATTCCAATTCCGCTAGGGTGGAGAGGCTGCCCACATTTAGCCATACATCGGCTTGCAGTGTTAGTAAATATGCTGTTTCAAGGTCAATAGGCAGAGAATTTGTCGAGGTGTTTTTCTTGTAAAGATACTCTCCGCCAGCATCAGCAATAAGCTTGGATACGTAACTAGTAGTTGAGGGCATAAACCACGAATCGCCATAGGGAACATTGAGCATTACTTTTGGTTTGTCCAGTTTTGCCGTCGACACTTTCGCTTTGAGTTGCTTGTAGCGTTTGGGGATGGCGTTGAAGCGTTGCTCTCCTTCTGTTCGTTTGCCGATAAGTTCTGATACTGCCACCAACCATTCGGCTTTGCCCAAAGGCGAGTCTTCAATATATTCACCTACATAAACAAAAGGGATTCCCAGCTCTTTCAGCTTTGGCTCCATGGTGCTTGCTCCACTTATTCCGAAAAGCAAAACCAAATCAGGCTTTGTGCTTATTAGTTTTTCGTAATCAATGTTGCCGTCGTAACCAATATCTGCAACGGCGTCCTTGTGCGCTGCAATATATTTGTTTGATATGTAGTCAATGCCCGAAACACCGACAACACAGCTGGCTGCATCCACAGCATCGAGCATTGCCACATGCGAGGACGACATGCACGCAATGCGCTTGGCATCGCCGTTGATTATTTGTCCGCTGAAATCTTTAGGTGCGTTTTCTCCATTGCGAGTTATGAAGAGTTGGGTTTCGATATTATCTGCTCCTTGCCAAGGGTTATGTACTTTTAGTATTGTGCTCTTCATGCCATCGGAACCCACAAGCTCGAAACCTGTTGCGTACTGTGGACTGTATATTTTTATGTTAAAGCTATTGATTGATGCTTTTTTTTCACTGCAAGCTACAAGCGCTACAAGAATTGTTATTTTTAGGAAATGTTGCAAGGCGGTTTTCATCGCTTTCTTATGTTTGTTATTTTTTGATATACAATTGGCTATGTTGTCTGGTTATTGCTTTGTATTTGTTTTCTAAGGGGGAGTAAAACACAAAAGTGAATTACGAAAAAGTCCGACTCTCGCTTTTTTCACGCTTCTTTAGCTTTATTCCCCGAAAGCCTTAAAACTATTTTGCTTTTTGGCAGGTTTTCTGACTTACTCCATCTCCGAAGATCCTTCCCATTCATTGGTAATGAACAGTGGTACTGGGTGTTGTTCGTCGATATTGGCAGAGTTTACAGCAGCGGGTCTGTACAGGATTTGCACCTGATTCCCTTTTACGTAATTCCTTGAAAATAGGAACGAGCACCAAAAAATCAGTACAAAGATAAGTCTTTTTGTTCGTTCCCTAGCAAAAGCATCAGAAACGTTTTGTACATTAATCATTATTGTTATTTGAAAAATAACGTGTAAAAGCCAAAGTATTCGTATCTTACGACATGTTTCATCTGTTTAAAATTATGCAATAAGCTGTAAGCTTTATTCTTTTGCTGGTTTATTAATCATCCTCCTGTGTGTAGTTAGGCTTATAGCTTACAGCCTACTGCATGAAGGTTTCATAAATGAAATTCAACTATTAAATGACAAGCATAGCACAACGACAAGAATTACAAGCCAAAATATGGAGAATAGCCATTGTTTCTAATCCGCCCTATTCGGTGAAATGGATAGGTAGCGACGACCCTACGCTTATTAACGACTAACGCTTTGCTCCGGCAGGTGTGCTTGCACCCAAGGCGAAAGCTGATTTTGCCTTTGTGCTCCATGCTCTAAGCTATTTTTCCAATAAAGATCGAGCAGCTATTGTTTGCTTTCCGGGCATTTTCTATCGGGATGGCGCAGAGCAGAAAATCAGAAAATACTTGGTAGACAGCAACTTTGTGGAGACCGTTATCTCACTAGCACTAAATTTATTCTATGGCACTTCCATTGCGGTAAATATTTTTGTGTTAGTTAAAAATAAAATCGAAAATAGAACCCAATTCATTGATGCCAGTGGCGAAGGTTTCCTCAAGAAAGCAACTAATAATAATACTCTTGAAGACAAGCACATTGAGCACATTATGGAAATCTTCAACCAAAAAGAAAATATAGATCATGTGGTTATCTCTATCGGCAGCAAAAAAATAGAAGAAAATGACTATAACCTTTCGGTGAGTTCCTATGTGGAAGCCAAAGACACCCGCGAGCTGATTGATATTAAGGTGCTGAATGCCGAAATAACCCAAACAGTAGTGAAAATTAATAGCCTGCGCCATGATGATTGATATGATAATAGCGGAAATAGGGAATTGAAAGAAAAATGAAAGAAGAACAAAAAGGAGAGATTTTAATATATAGCTCAGAAGAAGGGAATACTAAAATCAAGGTTAAACTTGAAGATGAAAATATATGGCTTTCGCAACAGCAAATGGCAGAACTCTATCAAAGCTCAAGAACAAACGTGGTAGAGTATATAAAGCATATATATGAAGAAGGTGAACTGAACAAGGATTCAAGCTGTCGGAATTTCCGACAGCTTCGACTAGAGGGTAATCGGGAGATGCAAAGAAAGAGTGCTATCGCCTATTGAAAAGGAATATTTAGAACACCTTAAAAAGGTAGAAAAAAGAAAGTCGTAAGTGTTTCAAAAGCTAATCTCGTTTGTAGAGAAATTTAAAGGCGTTGGAGGATAACTAGTGCCTGTCCATAATGTCGAGAGTTTGAACATAAAATTAAATATCAAGGCTTGCCGTTCTGTATATTGGGAGTTTACTTGTGTAAATGGCTAAGAGCAAAGTGAGCAGCATAACGCAGATATTGGACTTTATAGACGTGCCCCAACTATAAAATCATTATAAATGATGATGAGGGAGAAAGATTGAGATTAGTATCTTTGTGGGTTATAATAATGATGAAGAATGAAGCTATCTCACGCAGATATAAATAAAACTTACATAATTGTAAAGGTCAGTGGCTACGGCTCTTACCGTCGTCGCATTATAGAAATGGGCTTTGTTAAAGGCAAGAAAATAACTCCCATTCGAGAATCTCCCTTTAACGGTCCAGTTGTATACGAGATTATGGACAGCAATGTGTCCATACGTCGTAGTGAGGCCGAAATGGTGGAAGTGGTGCCAATCGAGGAGGCGGAGCTTGTTCCCCATGATATTGTAAGTTCTATATATGTGGATACGTGTCCGCAATATGTTGCAAAAAATAGTAAGGAGATAAAAGTGGCGTTGGTAGGAAATCCTAATAGTGGTAAGAGTTCGCTTTACAATAAACTTACAGGGAAAAGAGCAAAGGTGGGGAATTACAGTGGTGTAACGGTCGAGATGAGCAGTACCACCATTGAACATGAAGGATATTCCATTACTATTACAGACTTGCCAGGCATCTACTCCATGTCTTCATATTCGCCAGAAGAGAAAGTAGCGTTGGACTTTATAGTCAATGAAATGCCAGATGTTATTATCAACACTGTCGTAGCCTCAAATTTGGAGCGAAACCTGTTTCTTACTACACAGCTGATTGATATGGACTTGAAGATTGTTGTAGCATTAAATATGTACGATGAACTTCAAAAAAACAAGGATAGTCTAGACCATGAAGCCTTAGGGAAACTAATGGGAGTAGCTACTGTGCCGACATCAGCTCTTGAAAACAAAGGAATTAATGATTTACTTCGTAAAGTAGTTGCTGTCTACGAGGATAAGTCAGAGAGTATTAGGCATGTACATATAAATTATGGTCAGGATGTCGAAAAGGCAATTACTGAAATAAGAAAAAAAATATACGCTTGCGAGACTGTGTCTGCTCGAATCTCAGGGCGTTTTGTGGCATTGGAGCTCTTAGCAAAGGACTCAAAAATTGCAGATTTATTAAAAGAAGATGTAAGCTATAATGAGATTATAGCTACTGCAAGCAGTGAATACGACAAGGTAAAAGGCACCTGTCCAAATGAGGATGTGAATAATTATATATCGGATATGCGATATGCCTTTATTGCAGGGGCATTGAGAGAGAGTTATCAGCATAATGAGCAATTGCGTATTCAGAATAAGTCTGGAAAGATTGATAAGGTATTGCTACATAAGACATGGGGGTTTTCTATATTGGCACTTATCATGGGCTTGGTATTTCTTCTGACGTTTACTCTTGGAGCATATCCGATGAGTCTTATAGAGAGTGCTATGGGATGGCTTGGCGATTCGATTTCATCGTTAATGTCCGATGGAATGTTGAAAGACTTCCTTGTGGATGGTGTTATTGGGGGCATTGAAGGAGTATTAGTCTTCGTTCCCAATATTGCAATATTGTTTATGTGTTTGTCCTTCCTTGAGGACTCTGGCTATATTGCTCGGACCTCCTTTATAATGGACAAGGCCATGCACTCTCTGGGGCTACATGGAAATTCCTTCATTTCCCTGATTATGGGCTTCGGTTGCAATGTGCCTGCGATAATGTCAACACGTACAATACGTAGCCGAAAAGGACGCTTATTAACAATGCTAGTCATTCCATTTATGTCCTGCACCGCAAGACTACCGGTCTATCTTCTAATAATATATACTGTTTTCAGTCCGATGTTGATGAATTACTTCTCCTTGTATGCTCCATCGATGGGGGGACTCCTTACTTCTCTATCAATGGGAGGCTTTGTGGTAGTACTATATCTTGTGGGGCTGATACTAGCATTTGTAACAGCAAAGCTACTGAATAAATATTTTCTGAAAGGAAAGGAATTACCTTTTGTAATGGAGCTTCCGCCATATCGCAAGCCTTTGTTTAGTAATGTTTTAAGGTATGCCTGGGATAAAACATGGATTTATATAAGAAAGATTGCTACCGTTGTTTTGCTTGCTGTAACATTGGTTTGGGCTTTGGATTATTTTCCTCGTCCCTTGTCTGGAAGTGATGTTGCAGAGGATGGTACGGAGTTGGCACACAGCTCGTATATGAGCCGAGTGGGTAAGACGATACAGCCCGTTTTTGAGCCAATGGGTTTCGACGACAATATTACCGTTGCCCTTTTGTCTGGCGTTGTTGCTAAGGAGGTTGTGGTGTCTACAATGGGAGTTTTATATAAAGTGGACGATGGCGATGACCAAGGTCTCAGAGAGAGGTTGGCAGCGTCTGTCCATGATGACGGACATTTAAAAGGCGAAACAGTATTCACCATACAAACCTCAATAGCCTTATTGGTGTTTGTACTGATATATTTTCCTTGTATAAGTGTAATTATAACAATAGCTAAAGAAGCAGGGGCGAAATATGCCTTGTTTGTAGCAACTTACACTACCGTCTTGGCATGGATATTGTCTTATCTTTCATATTTGATAATATTATTCTTGCGATGATGAACCAGACCATGAGAACCGAGCATTCATACATGAGTATGACCAGATTGGAGATGTGCGTGTGACAATTAAAACAAAATATTAATATAGATGGATACACAATCAATATTGGTTTATTTTATTGTAATAGTTGCCGTCGTAATAGCAATTTATAGGATGTGTAAACTCCTTACTCTCAAAAGAAAGAAAGATGAGGGAGCGTGTGGTGACTGCTCTGTTCCATGCGCATTAAAAGAAATGAAGCAGTCGTGTAGTAAATATTAAGCTAGTGAATAACGCTATAAATACATGAAACCTTCATGCAGTAGGCTATAAGCTATAGGCCTAACGACGCACAGGAGGATGATTAATAATCCAACAAAAGCATAAAGCCTATGGCTTACAGCTTATTGCAGAATTTTAAACAAATGAAAAAGAAACTTTCACGTAGGGCTTTGTTTCAGGAGATTATAAATTATTTTCAGACGACAATGCCCGTTGCCGAGACAGAGCTGGAGTATGGAGACCCTTACGAGTTGCTTGTTGCTGTAATTTTGTCTGCGCAATGTACGGATAAGAGAGTAAACATGGTAACTCCTCGTTTTTTTGAAAAATTTCCGTCGCCAGAGGTTTTAGCATCAAGTTCTGTAGACGAAATATTCGGGGTGATAAAGTCTATCTCTTATCCGAATAATAAAGCCAAGCACCTGCATGGCATGGCAAATGTGTTAGTAACTGATTTTGGGTCAAAAGTTCCGAGCGATGTCAACGAACTTCAGAGCTTGCCTGGGGTAGGGCGAAAGACTGCGAACGTGATAGCCTCTGTTGTTTATAATAAACCTGCAATGGCAGTAGATACTCATGTTTTCAGAGTTTCTGAGAGAATAGGTCTTACCACAGGAAGCAAAACGCCACTAGAAACCGAAAATACTTTAGTGAAGTATTTCCCAGAAGAGTTGATTCCCAAAGCTCACCATTGGTTAATTCTTCATGGGAGGTATGTGTGTCTGGCAAGAAAGCCGAAGTGCAAGGAGTGTGGATTGTCTTATTTGTGCAAGTACTACAGCGATAATTCAGAATTATGCATTGGAACACCGTAGCGAGGGTTTCAAGCTCGATAAAACAAGTTTTTTGGTGAGTAGAGGCGCAATGCATTGCGCCTGGGTCAGCGGAGCTTTTGTTTTGAAGAGATTGGTGCATGCGGCAGGAGAACTAATGCATGTTTCGGGATAATATAAAGTTGTCGGAATAAGCTAATTTTCATCGAAAAACCTAGCCAATCCTCCCAGTGCTGTTTCTTTGTATAGCAAGGGCAAGTCGTGACCAGTTTGCTTCATTGCTGTTACTACTTTATCGAAAGATATATGGTGTTGTCCGTCGGATATTAGCGAGTATGTAGCATGCGACAAAGATCGCAATGCCGCAAAAGCATTTCTTTCTATGCATGGAATCTGTACTAAACCTCTAATGGGATCGCAAGTGAGTCCGAGATGATGTTCCAATCCCATTTCAGCAGCATATTCAATTTGTAGGGGTGTTCCTCCTTGCATTTGGGTTGCTGCTCCTGATGCCATTGCGCAGGCAACGCCGACTTCTCCTTGACATCCTACTTCGGCTCCTGATATCGAGGCATTTTTCTTAACGAGGTTTCCTATTAATCCTGCTGTTGCTAAGGCTTTTATAATCTTTCGGTCGTTCATTTCGTAGGACGTCTTCATAAAGTAACATACTGCTGGCAGAACACCACACGCTCCACAAGTTGGGGCCGCTACAACAATATGCCCCGAAGCGTTTTCTTCTGAAACGGCTAGTGAATAAGCAAAAATATTAGCATTGCGTTTCATGCTTTTTGAAAAAGAGCGTCCTCTTTCGAAGTATGTATGAGCTTTTCTTTGTAGTTTCAAGATGCCTGGTAGTTGCCCTTCTTCGTTGAGACCTCGATTAATACAATCTTGCATGGTTTCCCATACCATTGTCAAGTAGTCTTCTATTTCTTTTCCTTCAAATTCATAAACTAGCTCCCACATGCTCCGACCGTTGCTCTTGCACCAGTCAAGCACTTCGCGCATATTTTTAAATGGGTATATATTTGCCGAGTCTTCAGACTTGCCTGTGGTTGATATTGCCCCGCCTCCCACGCTAAAGTAGGTTTGAGAGTTTATAATTTCTCCCGATTTAGAGCAAGCCTCAAATTTCATCGCATTGGGGTGTTCGGGTAGAAACTCGTTGGGTTTCCAAATGATTTTATCCAGCTTTTCTCCTAAAGCGTCCTCAATAGCCTTGTCTGTAAGGTGTCCGTGTCCTGTTGCAGCAAGAGCGCCGTAGAGGGTAACGATAAATTTGTCGGCTTCTTTATTTTGTGAAGCAAACTGGGTGGTAGCTTTGTATGGAGCCATAGTATGACTACTTGATGGTCCATGACCAACTCGGTATAGTTCTTTGAGAGACTTCATGTGTTCAATGTTTTGAGTTTTAGTTGCTACATGTATCTCGCCAATCTAGTCCTGTTTCTATGTGGGGCTCTAGTGTTTATGGCTTGTTTCATGTGTATAAGTTCTTTGAATAGACACTCAGTTAATGTCTACATTTATTTTGCAATAATACACCTCTTTTGGGTTTTGTTGTCAGTTGGTTATTAGTCATTTGCCTTAGTGTCTGTTAATGTAGTCTGCTATCCAAGAGCCTACGTCAGAGCTTGAATAAGCTTTTCCACCTCCACATATATCTTCGGTTACGACGCCTTGCTCCAAGGATTTGTTTACAGCCTCTCTAATCATTTTGCCTTCTTCCTCTAACTTGAAAGCGTATTCAAACATCATTGCTGCCGAGAGTATTGTAGCTATTGGGTTTGCTATATTCTTTCCTGCGGCTTGTGGGTAAGATCCGTGTATTGGCTCGAAAACGGAAGTGTGTATACCTATTGATGCTGAGGGTAATAAGCCTAGAGAACCAGTGATTACGCTAGCCTCGTCAGTGAGTATGTCTCCAAACATGTTCTCAGTTACCATGACGTCAAATTTTTCGGGACATTGTACAATCTGCATGGCGGCGTTGTCAACAAACATAAACTCGGTTTCAACGTCGGGATATGAGCCTTTCATCTGCTGTGCCACCTCCCTCCAAAGACGGGATGTTGCAAGGACATTTGCCTTGTCCACAACTGTGAGTTTTTTGTTTCGTTTGGTGGCAAATTCGTAAGCAAGTGTTAAGATCCTTTGTATTTCTTCTCTTGTGTAAGAGCAGCTGTCGTATGCGGTGTTGCCATCTTCGCTACGCCCTTGTGGTCGCCCAAAATAAATCCCTCCCGTAAGTTCTCTGATGCAAATAAAATCAGCGTTTTCGACCAGCTCTTTTTTTAATGGCGATTTGTGAAGTAGCGAGGGAAAAGTTGCTACAGGACGAATATTTGCATATAGACCGAGATCCTTTCTCATCTTTAGCAATCCTTGTTCGGGTCTAATTTTTGCGTTAGGATTATTATCAAACTTAGGATCGCCAATCGCTCCAAATAGAACTGCGTCAGCAGCCATACATATATTGTGAGTCTCTTTTGGATAAGGTTTGCCTACTTCGTGGATGGCTGCTGCGCCTGTCAGCGCTGTCTTGTACTCTAGTTCATGTCCTTTTCTAGCACATACTGTTTTTACGATTTTAAGAGCTTGCTCTATAATCTCTGGGCCAATTCCATCTCCAGGAAGTACAGCGATATTTAATTTCATGTGTTTAAAATTCTGCAATGAGCTGCAAGCTATAGGCTTTAGGCTTTTGCTGGTTTATTAATCATCCTCCTTTGTGTAGTTAGGCTTATAGCCTACTGCATGAAGGTTTCATGTGTTTATAATTTATTTTTTTATCGTCAGATGTATTAATCATACCTTACGAGCGAGAACTTGCACCAATAGTTCGTTTCGTTAAATTTTTCACAAATGTAATTAAATATATCGGAATCTAGGAGTAAAGTCTAAGAGTTAATACCAGATATATACATTGGAACGCCGTAGTAGGTGAGCTAATGCGTATACTGGGTTAAGTGTGTATAATGCAGGTATTGGTTTTTATATACTTACAGATTCATCTTGTCGAAAATTAGAAATCCTAGATTCAGTCCTATAAATACCTTGTTATTTCCGCTGGGGGTATAATCAAAAGATACACTTATTGGACCGAAAGATGTGTTATATACTATTGCAGAAGAGAGTAAATATTCTATATTTTCTGTGGGGTTTACCAATTCATTTTTTGCTTTTATATAAGAGTTTGAGTTGCCCGTGTTGTATGGGGGGATGCCAGAGAAGTATGAACCCTCTTTCACATTTACAAAGGGGGCAAATGCATACCCCTCCAATCTTATGTCTAAGTTTTCGTACATCGAATATATATATCTTAAGCCAAGGGATAGATAGTTGTTGCTTCTTAGTTCTTCGTTAAAGATTATTTGACTGGTTGGTGTTGGAGTAAAAGCATGAGAATACATGTTGGTTGCGCTTCGTGTTGTAAAGGCCTGATCTAGGCTAAACATGCCTTCGAAGAAAAGACCTACAGAGTTTCGCTTGGTCAGCGAGAAGTATTTATCTTTCATTATATATGCCGAAATGAAGTTGTGAGCCTGCGATACTTCATCTGCAATAATGCTTGAGGCTCCTGGAGTAAAATGTTCCTTGCCATGTCCAATGCTCGCGTTAATAATGGTTTCTCCTCCTGTTTTTGAATATTGCAATCTGTCTTTATTAACTCTTTTGTAGATTGCATTGACAGCAAATAATGTGAATTTTGTTTTTTCAGGAGTGACATTAGTATTTGAGTAGTCTGTTTTAAATTGGTCTGCATAAGTGATGGAGAAATTCGGTTCGAGTATTATAGAGCTCTTTCTTGTTGCAGGGAGTTCCATCTTTACTCCTGCATATAATTGACGTTTTTGAGAATCAAATTTACCCAAGGAGCTAGACAGAAAGTCTGACAAGAGAATGTTTTTGTATGTAAGAGAGTGTGCTTTTATTTGAGGTTTTAGATAAAATTTATGCTTGGATGGAAATTCGATATGACTTGTTAGTGACAAGCTATTGTAAAATTGCCCTAAGTGTGTGGATGTGTTAAGATAAAACGGAACATTATCACTAAATAAATTATAGTTGGCGCTAAGGTATAATTGGTTTGCAGGTAGTGTTGATAAGTGTCCTCCCAAGTTAAATCTGAAAGGCTGCTCTTTTTCGACATATAAGTCGATGTCAAAAAATCCTGATTTTTGGTTGTGTTTAAGAACGGGTTTCAAGTCCTTTATCATGGGTTCTGCCAGTAGTCTGTAGTACCCATTGGCAAAGTCATTTAAATCAAAGATTTTATTTTCGGGTTTTATAATTCTGTATATATAATTTATTTCTTGTGGTTTTTTTATTCCTTTTATTGTTAGATTATCATACTTCATTTTCGGCCTTAGTAAATTAAAAAGGTCTCTGTTCATTTCATGTTCTATCGGGTCGTGCTGTCGTAGTTTCCCGATAGCCAGCATGCTGTCTAAGAAGATCTCAGCAGTTTTATATCCCATGAGGTATGCAGAGTCGATGTTACTAAAGTCGAGTAAGCTATAAGAGCTCATGTCTGTGTGAAGAACAATGCCTTCGCTTTTTGGGATGTTTAGGTTGTCGCCCCTCATTAATACTGTTTCAAGTTGGTGATATAAATCGTCTTTTTTTACTGGTATTGTTAAGGATGTAACTTTGTGAGCAACGGTAAAGTCGGGAGAGAATTCGTCAATTAAAATATCGGCAGGAAGATTGTTCATTATGCCACCGTCAAAATATATAGAGTCGTTGATTTCTACGGCTTTAAAGACTATGGGAAAGGCCATGGATGCTCGTATTGTGTAGCCCAAATCCCCACTTCTGAATACCTTCATTTTATTTTTTGCGTATATGTTGGTAGCTATGCAACGAAAAGGGACAAATAAATTATTGAAATTCCCTTTTGCATAGGCATTGGCACTTGCAAATATTTCATTTAGCTCTAGATTTATAGGGCTCTCTGATATGAAATTGGTAGGAAACACGAACTTAAGCTTATTGTCTTTTCCTTTCTGTACCCCTAAGGTAAATATTGTAGCTGTGCGTTCTCTTCTTGAATAGTACTTGTATTTCTCTAAAATATCGCCTCTTAATAAGGATCCAAACTTGTCAGACGAAATTATATCTATCATTTCAGATGGCGTATAGCCTGAGGCATATAGGCCTCCTACCACAGCTCCTATTGAAGTGCCTCCAATATAATCTATAGGTACTCTTTTGTCTTCAAATGCCTGTATAAAACCTATGTGCGCCATGCCCTTAGCTCCCCCACCTCCTAGAGCTACGCCAATGCTCTGTGCATTTGTTTTTGTAGGTAGTACATACAAAAGCATCAGAGCGCTAAGTGTAAAATATAAGTTTAGAGCTTTCAATGATTTGATAAATAAAGTCATATACTAAGCGTTAACAAATAGACAAATGTCTACGAGCGATAAAAATAATCAATAATACTGTATACTTCCAAAATATTATTTATATTTTTCTTTCTATCTTGATTTATTTATATTACATTTGAACCATAATTAACCCACGCAAACAATATATCTCAGCTGTATATTGTTCGTGTTTTTAACCATTTATTGATAACCTATGAGAAACGAAAAAAACCATGTTGTAGAAAAAGTAGCCATAAGATTTTCCGGCGACTCTGGCGACGGAATGCAGCTTGTAGGATCTATTTTCTCAGACATATCTGCAATTCAAGGAAATGATATTGCAACATTCCCAGATTTTCCTTCGGAAATTAGAGCCCCACAAGGCACAATCGGAGGAGTATCAGGGTTTCAGGTCCACTTTGGCAATGTCGCAATATCCAATCCTGGAGACTCTGCAGACGTGTTGGTAGCCATGAATCCAGCGTCATTGAAAGCTAATGTAAACTATTTAATGCCTCACAGTCGAATTATTTGCGACGATGACTCGTTTACCGATAAAAATCTAGAAAAGGCAGGCTTTAAGACCGACGACCCTTTTAAAGAATTAGGTATTTCTGAGAGCAGAGTGGTAAGAGTACCTGCAACATCTCTTACAAAAACAACTCTGAAAGCATTTGATGCTGACAATAAGGCTGTTGGAAAAAGCAAGAACATGCTTATCTTAGGGCTTATCTGCTGGATGTACGACCGAGATATGGATGCTGTAAAAAAAGCCATAAATAATAAATTTAAGACTAAACCAAAGGTTGCAGAATTAAATATAGCAACACTAAATGCTGGTTATAACTTTGGTATGAATGTCCAACTTACAATGTCTCAGTTCTTGGTGCATCCTGCCAATATTGCTGCTGGGAAATACCGAAATATGCAAGGGAATAAAGCCACAGCATGGGGCTTGATGGCAGCCGCAGAAAAGGCAGGGCTAGACCTTTTCTTAGGATCATACCCCATAACTCCAGCTACTGACATTCTGCAAGAATTGGCAAAGCACAAATCTCTGGGTGTTAAAACTTTCCAAGCTGAGGACGAGATAGCAGGGATTTGTACATCTATAGGAGCCTCTTTTGCAGGGAAATTGGCAGCAACATCAACATCTGGACCAGGACTTGCCCTCAAGTCAGAGGCAATTGGTCTTGCTGTAATGGCAGAACTACCTCTAGTTATTGTGAATGTGCAAAGAGGTGGTCCATCCACTGGTTTGCCAACCAAGACAGAACAAAGCGACTTGCACCAAGCCCTATATGGCAGGAATGGAGAATCGCCCCTTGTCGTTATTGCTGCAAGTTCGCCCGCCGACTGCTTTTGGTATGCTTTTATGGCAGCAAAATTAGCCTTGGAACATATGACTCCCGTTATATTGTTGACCGATGGTTATTTGGGTAACGGAAGCGAACCATGGAAGATTGTGAAGATGAGTGATATGCCTGATATAAATCCGAGAATAGCAAAAGACTCTAGCAATTTTAGCGCTTATAAACGCACAGATAGTACAATGGCTCGCGAATGGGCTTTCCCTGGCATGAAAGATTTTGAGCATAGAATAGGAGGACTGGAAAAAGATGAAACTGGCTGTGTGAGCCACAATCCACAAAATCACCAAAAAATGTCCGACCTCAGACAGATGAAGGTTGATAGGGTGCAGGATGTAATTCCAGATCTGGAGGTTTTAGGCGATGAAACAGCAGAGTTGCTAGTAGTAGGATGGGGAGGTACTTACGGACATCTTATTGATACTGTAGAGAATATGCACAAACAGAATAAAAAAATTGCATACGTCCATTTCAACTACATAAGTCCTCTTCCAAAGAATACTGCCGAAGTATTGGGAGCATACAAAAAAATAGTAGTGTGCGAACTTAATAATGGGCAGTTTGCATCTTACCTCAGAGATAAGGTGCCAGGTAATAGCTATTTGCAATACAATAAGTTGCAAGGATTGCCATTTACCGTGAATGAGTTAGTAGAACATTTTAATCATTTACTCGAAAATTAATCTTATGTCAGATACAAAATATACATTCAAAGATTTTAAAAGCGACAGCGAAGTGCGGTGGTGTCCTGGATGCGGAGACTACGGAATTTTAACAGCCGTACAGCGTGCGATGGCAGAGCTTGAAGATGTAGAACACGAAGATCATGCCGTAATATCAGGTATTGGTTGTAGTTCTCGTTTCCCGTATTATATGAATACCTTTGGCTTTCATACAATTCACGGACGAGCTGCAGCAATAGCAACAGGAGTAAAATGTGCCAATCCCAAACTGATGGTTTGGCAAATATCGGGCGACGGAGACGCAATGGCAATTGGTGGAAACCATTTTATCCATGCTATACGCAGGAACGTAGACTTGAATATGATTGTTTTCAACAACAAAATATATGGACTGACTAAAGGACAATATTCTCCAACATCCGACAGAGGTTGTGTTACAAAAACATCTCCTTTTGGAACTATTGAAAACTCATTTAACGTGGGGCAACTTGTTCTTGGTGCAGGAGGTACTTTCTTTGCAAGAACCTTGGATGTGAACATGAAGCACAATCAGCAAATGTGCTTAGAAGCAGCTGGATTTAAAGGCTCGGCAGTTATCGAGGTTCTTCAAAATTGTGTTATCTTTAACGATGGTATTCACTTTGAAATTACCAAAGCCGAAGACAAAAAGAACAAGCAACTGTTCTTGGAGCATGGCAAACCAATGATATATGGAGAGAACGACAATCTTGGGCTAATGCTAGACAAAAAAGGAAAACTTATTTCTGTAGAAATCGGAAAAAATGGAATAAGCGAAGCTGATATACTAGTGCACGATGCTCATTGCGAAGATGCATTTATTCATAATCACTTGATAGGTATGTCTTTGCCAGACTTACCGGTGGCCTTTGGTGTCATCAGGGCTGTAAAATCACCTCCTTATAATGAGTGCTTAGAAGAGCAACTCGAAGATGTGGGGAATAAAAGCAAAATTCACAATATGGACGAGCTGATGAATGCAGGTGATACATGGACCGTTAATTAGATTCTGTCTATAAAGTCCAATATCTGCGTTATGCTCACTTTGCGAATTAGTCATTTACAAGAATAAACTCCCAATTCACAAAGCTTCGCAAGCCTTGATATTTAACTTTATAGTTCAGACTCTCGACATTATGGACAGGCACTAATTAGAGTCGTCTATAAAGTCCAATATCTGTGTTAATCCCAGATTATGCTTTGGAACGCCGTAGCAGGTGAGCTAATACATAATCTGGGTTTAAATTTGAATTTTTGTGGCTGTTATTGGTGTTCCCCAAAAGCGGCTACCCTTTTCTTCAAACATTTCCTTGTTTTCGGTAGTAAGGAATTTTAAACTTCCTCCTTTTGAAATACGCTTTTCCATATCCTTGTGCCTATATAGATAGTCTTTAAGTTTCTCGGCAACAATTTCCCCTTGATTCATCAATTTAATACTGCTAGGCATAAACTGCTCTATCTGTTTCTTTATCAGGGGGTAGTGTGTGCAGGCAAGTATTACTAAATCAATCTTGTCGTCTTGTTTCAAGAGTTCGTATACTTTGTTTTTAATGAAAGGCAAAGATGCGGGGTTATGCTCTTCTCCATTTTCTATTATGGGAACCCACATTGGGCAGTCTTGTTGCGATACATGTGTAATTTTCCCACCAGACCACTTTGCGAGTTCTATCGGATAGGAGTTAGAGTTTACTGTTCCTGTAGTTGCCAATATGCCGATATGCCCGCTTGACGATAACTCGCCAGCTCTTTCTACTGCGGGTCTTATCACGCCAAGCACTCTATTGTTGGGGTGCATCTGGGCTAAGTCTATTTGTTGTACACTTCTTAGTGCTTTTGCGGATGCTGTATTGCAAGCTAATATTGTGAGAGGGGAGTTTTCGGCAAATAAGTATTTAACAGCTTCTAAGGTATATCTATATACCACTTCGAATGAGCGAGTGCCGTACGGTGACCTAGCGTTGTCTCCCAGATACAGATAGTCGTACTCAGGCAGTAGTTTGTATATTTCTTTTAAGACACTTAGCCCACCGTACCCGGAGTCAAATACAGATATTGGAGAGTAGCTCATTTTACTGTTAGTTGGATGGAAAAATAAAAAAGCCACAAAGTATATACTTCGTAGCTTTTTCTGATAACCTATTTAGAATTTACTGTATTCCAAGTTGTTTCTTTACTAGCGGAAGCACATCTACACTATTTTTCCCTTTGTAAAGGATTGTATTAGAGCTGACATCAAAAATGTATAAGAAACCATCAGTCTTACCAACAGATTCTACTGCCACTCTTGCTTTTTCTATAAGTGGAGTCATTATATCAGATTCCTTCTTTTGAATTTGCTGTTGAGCAGAAGATTGAAAGGCTTGTAGTCTCTGATTTAAATCGTTTATCTCACCTTCTTTTGAGGCTTTTATGTCCTCGTTTATGTCAGTACCTTGCATATATTTCTGGTATTCCTCAAATTTTGCTTGCGCTTCTTTTTGGATAGCTGCCATCTGGTCTTCTAGCCCTTTAACAAACTTGTTGTAGTCTTCCTCTGCTGTAGCTCTTTCGGGCATTGCCTGAATTAACTCAGCAAAATTTATGTGTCCGAATTTCTGTGCTTGTATTGAGGATATACCTGCGAAGCTTATTACTGCTATCAGTATGAATAATTTTTTCATGTGTTTGTGTTTTTTCATGTATCTCGCCAATATAATCATGCTCCTGTGTGAGTGCTTGGTTCTCATGGCTCGTTTCATGGTGTGTTTTTTGTTTATAATATTATAATCCTAATTTATCTTTTACCTTTGGTAATAGGTCCAAACTCTCAGAAGAGTGATACATTAATACCTGATTGCTAGTATCAAAAACTAAGTCCATGTTTAGCTCTTTGGCAACTTCGTCTACAGCATTTTGAGCCTTTTTTATAATTGGGTCCAATAATTTCACTTGTTCTTGTTGCAAACTGCGTTGAGCATTTTGCGAGAAGGTCTGTATTTGTTGCATTTTTGCCTGCAAATCGTCCTCTTTAGTGCTTTTTATAGGGTCTGACCATGTGCCAGCATTTTTCTCATATTCGGACAGCTTTGTTTGATACTCTGTTTGTAGGTTTTTCATCTCTTGTTCCAGCTCTGCGCTTAACTTTTGCATCGATTTCTGAGCCTCTACTCTCTCTGGCATAACCTCTACCAGAGCTGAAATGTCAATATGACCGAATTTCCCTTGTGCGAAGGTGTTGGTGCTACAAAGTAGCAATAACAGAACGCATAAAGCTTTTGTGATTTTTTTTATATCCATATGTTTAATTCTATTTATTTATATCCCATTTCTTTGAGAATGTCGTCGCTGATGTCATAACGCGAGTCTGAATAAAGCAATGATACTCCCGATGCTTTGTCAAACACCATTCCATAACTACCTTTTTTAGATACTGTCTCGATAGCCCTATACACTTCCTTTTGAATGGGGTCTACCAAGTCTTGACGTTTCTTGAACAGAAGTCCGTTTTCGCCAAAGTATTCTTTTTGTTTCAGTTTTAGTTCTTTTTCTTTTGTAACAATTACGTCCTCTCTTTTTTTCTTCATGTCTGCTGAAAGTAGGACGGACTCGGACCTATAGTCTTTATACATTTTCTCTAGCTCATTGCTCATTGCTTCCAGTTCTTTTTGATATTGCCTTGAGATTTGGTCTAATTGGTCTTGAGCCGCTTTAAATGTTGGGATGTTGACCAAGACATACTCTGTATCTATATAAGCCATCTTTTGGGCTTTGCTAGGCAGTGCCAATACCAGTAGAAGTGCCAAGCTTATTAATATATTTCTCATTGTGTTGAATTTGTTTTAAATTAAATATCAGGTTGTTGTATTTTACTAAGTTCTATGTGCTACTATTTATTATTTAGAGTCTGTCTATAAAGTCCAATATCTGCGTTATGTTCACTTTGCGAATTAGTCATTTACACAAGTAAACTCCTAATTCACAGAGTTTCGCAAGTCTTGATCTTGAGCTTTCTAATTCAGACTCCTGACATTATGGACAGATACTATTTATAGGATACATCATTTTTATTTTTTGCAAAAATACAACTAATTAATTAAATCTAAAATGATTGTCCGATTATAAAGTGGAACTGACCTCCACTTGTTTCTCCCATAATTTTATCAAAGCCGTATCCCCAGTCTACCCCCATCATTCCAAAAATTGGGAGATATATCCGAACTCCTGCACCAGCCGCTCTTTTTAAGTCGAATGGGTCGAAGTTCTTAAATGATGCGGCGTCCATTCCTGCCCATGCATTTCCAGCTTCCAAGAATGTCAGCAAATAAATCGTTGCTTGTTGTTCTAATGATACGGGATACCTAAGTTCCATTGTATATTTTGTGTATATACCTGCGCCTAAGTACTGACTGCCTGTAGAGTTAGCAGAAACCATACCGTCTTCATAGCCTCGTTGCGATATAATCGATGTTCCTGGCATATAAGAGCCACTCAGTCCAGACCCTCCGACATTAAAGCGTTCGTAAGGAGATATTAGATTTTTATTATAATAGCCTAAAAATGCGCCTTCAAACTTAGCCATAAGAACTAATTTGTTATTGGAGTTCAGAGGCATATATTTTTCTCCTTTCAATGTAAACTGATAATATTCAAGCCATGGCAGATGTCTGCCTTTCCATTTGTCATATGCTTCTGTATTGTCTTTGTCTGGAATACTCGAGAACAAAGAGTAGGGGAGTGTAAATTTCACTCCAAGCGAGTAGCTAGAGCCAGATCTTGGATATATAGGGTAATCGACCGAGTTTCTGCCAAATACTGTGTTTAAACTGAGATTATTATAGTTGTTTACGTTGTATATTCCCTTGGGGTCTATAAAGTACTGAAAGTTCTGGTATAAGTTTTGAGTCATGTATCTTTCGAATGACAAGTAGTGGTTTATAGTAAAATAGTCATCTGGCCATTTTAACCTATATCCGTAACCAACGCCTACAGCAAAGGTTTCTTGTATTTTGTCTCCAGTACTACCTTCGCCGTCGTAGGTGTAGCTGTCTCCTGTCCCTCCGTAGCCCCCGTAGCCCCCATAGTTCCCATAATTTCCGTAATTCCCATAATAATTGTAGTAATTATTGTAATAATTTCCATAATTCTGTGCTGTATTGAAATCTTCGTAGTATGAGTTTTCTGAATAGTTGTACTTATAATATGAGAGATTCACCGAGAAGTTGTTGGGTTTTTTTCCTCCAAGCCAAGGTTCTACGAATGTTATGCTGTAGCTCTGCATATATTTACCACTGACCTGAGCTTTCAGAGCCAATGTCTGACCATCGCCCGAAGGTAGGGGTTTGTAAGATTCTGGATTAAATACATTTCTGATTGAGAAGTTATTAAATCGAACTCCAGCACTGAATATAAGGCGGTTTGCTCCGTATCCGCCAGAGAGCTCCAGTTGATCGTTTTCTCTCTCTGTGAGGTTATAGGCTACATCTACAGTCCCAGATTCGGGGTTTGGAACGATATCTGGGATAAGGCTATTCTCATCAAAGTGCCCAAGCCCAGCAATCCTAAACAACGAGCGTTTTATGTCGCTTTTACTGAACAAATCTCCAGGTTTTGTATATAGTTCTCGTCTAACTACGTGTTCGTTGGTTTTGGTGTTTCCCAATATGCTAACTTCGTTTATTGTTGCTTGCGAACCTTCTATTATCCTCATCTCAAAGTCTATAGAGTCGTTACTCACGTTTGTTTCTATGGGGGTGATGTTAGAGAAAACGTATCCATTGTCTAGGTATAAACTACTAACGGCGTCGTCGTCTTCTTGCAGCCTTTTGTTAAGTAGTTTTTGGTCAAATACGTCTCCTTTCTTGATGCCGAGCATATTGTCTAGCATAAAAGACGGATACTTGGTGTTCCCTATCCATTTTATGTCGCGGAAGTAATACCTGTCGCCTTCTTCTACCCAGATGTCAATTTTCACATTTTTCTCGTCAAGCTTTGTTATAGAATCTCTTAAAACTATCGCATCTCTATATCCCAACTCGTTGAATTTCTTGATCATATCTCCTTTGTCGTCTTTGAAGAGCGCTTCTTGAAATTTCTTGCTTTTAAAAAAGTTTCGTATGTCTTTGGAGTTGGTTTTCTTCATTGCTCTTTCAAGCTTAAAAGAAGTCACCTTGCTGTTTCCATGGAAGACTATTTCATCGACTTTTACTTTTTCGTTTTTGTCTACGTCGATATCAAGGATTATGCTATTGCTATTGTTGGGGTCGTCGCGTCTTACAACAATAACGTCGGTGTTTAGATAGCCTTTCTCGGAGAAGTATCCCTTTATGAGTCTTTCTGCGGAGACGATACTATTTTCAGTAACTTGTTGTCCTGGAATGAGGGATAGTTTCTTGTCGATATCTTCTTTTTCAGACTTTTTTAGACCTTTGTATTCCACTGATGTCAATCTAGGTATTTCTGTTAGTTTCACGTCTAACCAAACCTGATTTCCTTCTTCTTTTGCAATTGATATGTTAACATCAGAGAACAAGCCTCGTTGCCATAGACCTCTGACGGCGTTGCTAACTTCGGGTCCAGGAATCTCTATTTCTTGTCCGATGTTGAGCCCTGTGAATGATTTGAGTCGGTCTTTATCTAAGTAGTTAATTCCAGAAATGTCTATTCCTGCAATGGTGTACTTCTTAGGGTTTGAGTAGTCTATATTTATTGGAGCATTTGCGTTCTGTGCCCAGATGTTATTCGATTTGAAACACAGTAGCGTAATGGCTACAAGTAATAAAGGTGTCGTTTTAAACATACTATAACTATATTTATTGAGCTTGTAAATTATCGTTTTCTTTTTTTATTTGGTCTCCTGTCATCCCAAATCTTCTTTCTCTTTGTTGGTATTTGTATATTGCTTCATAAAAGTTGTTTTTTTTAAAGTCTGGCCACATTACTTTTGGGAAATACAGCTCTGAATAAGAAATCTGCCACAACAAAAAATTGCTTATACGTTGCTCGCCACTAGTGCGTATCAGCAGTTCTGGGTCGGGTATGCCTGTTGTCATAAGGTATGATTCGAATAGCTCTGGAGTGATATCATCTTTAGAAATATTATTGTTGCAAACATCTTCGGCTATGAGTTTTACGGCGTCTATTATTTCTAGCCTAGAGCTATAACTTAATGCAACGACAAATATTGTACCTGTGTTGTCAGATAATTTTTCTTCGGTTTTCTCGATACTCTTTCTCACTTCTTCGGGCAATAATTGTTTATTGCCGATTACTTTTAATTGCATATTCAGTCGGTCTAGTTTATCTGTCTTGAGCTCAATGGCTCTTGCCATCAAGGACATTAATAGGTCGACCTCTTCTTTGGGGCGTTTCCAATTTTCTGTCGAGAAAGCATAAACAGTTAAGTACTTCAGGCCTATTTCGGCAGAAGCCTCCAATATATCTTCTAGTGAGTTCATACCCTCTTCATGCCCATCGTTGCGTTCTTTGCTACGATGTTTTGCCCATCGCCCATTTCCATCCATGATGATGGCAACATGCTTTGGCAACTTATCTACTTCTATTTTATTTTTTAAATTAGTCAAGTCCATAACAATCATTGGCGAAAATAATCAATTTATAGGATATATGAATACCAAAGGTTGGAATCATGTCGTTATTGTGCATCGACGAAGCTCCTGCAAAGCCAATGGGGTTGCTCAAATCGTCGAGGGTTGAGGCAAAAATCTTTTTTACAATTATTTCTGCCCCAACACTAAATCTGCTGTTTAATTCGGCTTTAACGCCAAAGGTTATGGGTATATACAGTGGTGCTTTGTTTTTTGTGTAATAACGCCCCATAGCAATGTAATCTGGGTGGGGAGTAAGTTGTGTCAGCATCTTGGGGTCGTAATAGTAATCATATAATAAAAAACCCATTCCAAGCCCAATGTAGGATGTCCACTTATTACCTCCTTTTCCAGGCATAAATTTCAGGTAATTAACTTCTGCCGACAGGTTGATGTCGTTGATATTTTTGGCAAAGCTGTATCTGAGACCGTGGAATTTGCCAGATACGTCCAGCCCAGTGTGGTTATAGCTAAGACGATATGCAAACCTTTTGTTGAAGTTGTTTCTGAGGAATGCTCCAAACGTGTTGGGGGCAATACTTTCAAAATGTCTTACACTTGTTAAGTTGCCAAAATAGCTACTCTTGCCCATAAACACTCCGAGGTCTATGGATTCCTCCTGACCGTAACCGCTTAATGAATGCAACAGAAGTGCTGCTAAACTTACCTTTTTTAGTATCTTACTTTTCAATTATAAAGACTATTGTTTCTACCTCTTGCCTCTTGTTAATACTTGGATATAACTACTCGGCACCTAAAAAAATTGTAGCTATATGTGTTTTTATTTTATTAGTTGCGAAATAGCTAGATTACATCGCTTGAAAGGAAAGCTAGAAATCTGACTTTCCATTTTATTTTTTATGAGCTCGGTGCAGAGATTACCGATGCTTCCAGCATGAGTGTGTAGCACCTTTTTTGTAGGCTTGTAATCTCCTTTATCAATCTTTATTGCTACTTGTTTGTACGCATCTCTAAACGGTGTTCCTTTTTGTACAAGTCGGTTTACTTCCTCTACACTGAAGATGGGGTCGTACTTACTCTCACTGATTATGTCTTCTCTGACAAGGACGTTCTGCATGCCAAAACGACAAATGTCTATACAGCTTTTCAACTCTTCGATGGCAGGGAAAAGAACTTCTTTCAACAGCTGATAGTCCCTGAAATAGCCACTTGGAAGGTTGTTTGTCATCATCGATAATTCGTTTGGCAGCGAAGTAAGTCGGTTTGTTTTTGCTCGCAATAGCTCGAACACATCAGGATTTTTTTTGTGTGGCATAATACTCGAACCTGTAGTCATCTCGACGGGGAGTGCCATAAAATCAAAATTTTGAGACATATATAGACAAACGTCCGTTGCCAGCTTGTTTATTGTCGATGCTGTCGACGACATAGCTGCTGCCATGGCTTTTTCCGTCTTCCCTCGGCTCATTTGTGCGTAAACCACATTGTAGCTTATCTCTTTGAAACCAAGTAGGCTTGTTGTCATCTCGCGGTTCAATGGAAACGATGATCCGTATCCGGCTGCACTGCCCAAGGGGTTTTGATTTGCAATGGTGTATGCAGCCTTAAACATTGTAACATCGTCAATAAGGCTCTCAGCATAGCTCCCAAACCACAAACCAAAGGATGAAGGCATAGCTATTTGTAGATGTGTATATCCAGGTATTATTATATTCTTATGCTCTTCGCTTCTTTCTTGCAGGCATGCAAACAATTCATTAATGCTTGTTACAATTATTTCTATTTGCTCTCTGAAATACAGCTTAAGGTCGAGCAATACCTGGTCGTTGCGCGAACGCCCACTGTGTATCTTTTTGCCGACATCGCCAAGCTTTTCTGTCAATAAGTGCTCAACCTGGGAGTGTACGTCCTCTATACCGTCTTCTATTCGGAATTTATTGTTTTCGACTTCGTGCAACAAGGCTTTCAGCTCATGAACAAGTAGATACATTTCGTCCTTTGTTAATAAGCCAATACTCTCTAGCATCGTTGCATGGGCAATGGAACCGATAATGTCATGCCTAGCTATGCTCATGTCCATCTCTCTGTCGCGTCCAACAGTAAAGTCTTCTATTTGTTTGTTTGTGTCTTGACCTTTATCCCAGATTTTCATGTGTTTATAATTATGCAATAAGCTGTAAGCTATAGGCTTTATGCTTTTGCTGGTTTAATTATTCGCCTGTGTGTAGGAAAGCTTAAAACCTACCACCATGGCTGTTTAGTACCTGTCTGAACTATAAAGAATATCATAGTTTTGTTTATTGACTACCGATAACATCTTGCAAAGATAGCTTTTTCTATCTTTGCAAGATGACATTAAGTACATATTATATAAAAGACTGCGTCGAGGCTGGTGTCGACGAGGCTGGGCGTGGTTGCCTTGCTGGACCGGTAGTAGCATCGGCAGTAATCCTGCCTAACAATTTTCCATTCGACATATTGGACGATTCAAAAAAGATGACTGTGCGCAAAAGAGAAGAGGCACGCAAAATTATAGAAGTTGAATCCTTGGCGTGGGGAGTTGCATTTGTTGATAACCACAAAATAGACGAAATAAATATCCTGCAAGCATCAATATTGGCAATGCATAAGGCGATTTCTAACTTATCAACAATGCCCGAGTTGTTGCTTATTGATGGCAATCGATTCAATAAATATCAAAGCATAGAGCATCGCACCATAGTAAAAGGCGATGCAAAGCTGTGCTCGATAGCCGCCGCATCAATATTAGCAAAGACTCACAGAGATGAGTATATGGATAAAATTGCAAGAGAATACCCTCTCTATCAATGGGAACAAAACAAGGGTTATCCAACGATAAAGCATCGTAAATTCATTGAAGAACATGGAGTTACACCCTTTCATCGACTGTCGTTTAGGCTGACAAAAGCATAGCTTAATTATAATTGTGATATTAACCAATGCGCATAAACTGTGTTGAAAACTATTATTTGTAGCAAATGTAATTGTTCGTAACTTTGGGTTCAATTTCTTAAGATTTAAAAATGAAAAGTAGAGTTATAACATTAATCGCAGCAGTGGCAATGACCGTGTTTGTAGGCTGCAAATCAAAGTCTTATACTTCTGGCAATAGCGGTGCCTATTCCGACAATGCTCCTTATGTGGGCAAACCCGAGGTGAAAGAAGAAGAAACATACACTACAGATGTGTATAACATCATGCCAGAAAAGCCAAATGTGGAAGATTCGCACCCCACTATATCCATGGAGGATATTGAGTTGGCTGCAAAAGAAGAAGCTAATACACGCACCACAACTGAAGATGTGGAAGCTGTGGAGGACGAAATGAATTTTGCTGGTGACAATGCTTTCTTCGTTATCGTAGGTAGCTACTCTCAGATTGACAATGCCAGACGAGAGAAGCAGAGTTTTATGAGCAAAGGTTACGACGCCGTTATACTGAGAAGCAACAAAAATGGGTACTACAGAGTAAGTATAGGAGCCTACAGAGAAAAACCAAGAGCCTACCTGCTCATCGGCGAGATTAAAAACAGATACCCCCAATATAGCGATTCGTGGGTGCTGATTAAAGAATAGTTGTTTAGTTTGTATGCTTTGTAAAGGGTCAATCCCAAGCTCTGTTTTAGAGTCTTGAGTTTGACCTTTTTTGTTTTGTCGTGCAGTAAAAAAGGCTTTATGCCGAATACCGAGAGTGGGCTTTATTGTTCCTTCCATTCCCACGAGGCATGCGCCTCGAGGCTATAAAGTGTCGCCCTTTCAGGGCTATTCGTTTATCGTTGAATTGTTCATTATTTGGTTTAAGGTTTAATCGTTGAATTTTAGGGTTTAAAGTTTAGGGTTTACCACTAATTCGTCGTCGTTTGTGCGAATGGTTTTCAATCCCGAAGGGGTGTTATTATTGTTTTCTCGAGGCGTATGCCTCGGGAAAACATGGTATCCAGTGGTTCTTAGCCCCGAGGGGGCGAAATTATTAATAGTGAGGCACGATTAAAAAACGGTTGGCACAGCTTAACTAAACGACATTATGTGTAAATGACTAATTCACAAAGTGAGCATAGCGCAGATATTGGGCTTTATAGACGGAATCTAGCTAGTCTAGCTTCAAGACTGCAAGGAAAGCATTTTGAGGTACTTCCACATTGCCAACTTGCTTCATTCGCTTTTTACCTTTCTTCTGTTTTTCTAGGAGCTTACGTTTTCTGGAGATATCTCCTCCATAGCATTTTGCAGTAACGTCCTTACGTACAGCCTTTACTGTTTCTCTAGCTATGATTTTTGCTCCGATGGCGGACTGAATAGCAACGTCGAACTGTTGGCGAGGTATTAAATCTTTTAGCTTTTCGCACATGCGCTTGCCGAAAGAATAGGCATTGTCGAAATGAATAAGAGTTGACAAGGCATCGACCATTTCGCCGTTTAGCAAAACGTCGAGTTTTACCAGTTTTGCTGGTTTGTAGCCTCCAGGATGGTAGTCGAAAGAGGCATAGCCCCGAGATATACTTTTTAGTTTGTCGTAAAAATCGAAAACTACTTCTCCTAAAGGTATTTCGAAAGTGAGTTCCACTCGTTCGGGAGTAAGATAGTGCTGATTTGTGAGTGAACCACGTTTTTCGAGACAAAGAGTCATTATCGAGCCTACGTATTCGGTGCTGGTAATAACCTGCGCCTTGATGAAGGGCTCTCTAATTGTTTCAATCCTAGTAACAGGAGGTAGCTCCGAAGGGTTGTATACATTAAGCTCTTCGCCACCAGTCAATTCTACAATGTATGATACGTTTGGGACAGTAGTTATTACGCTCATGTCAAACTCTCGGTCTAGTCTTTCTTGAATAATCTCCATGTGCAACATACCCAAGAAACCACATCTAAATCCAAAGCCAAGAGCTGCCGACGATTCAGGCTCGTAGGTTAGAGATGCGTCGTTTAGTTGAAGCTTGTCCATAGATGCCCGCAAATCTTCATAATCTTCACTGTCAATAGGGTACACCCCAGCGTAAACCATTGGTTTTACTTCTTCGAAGCCCGCAATGGCTTTGTCGCAAGGCCTGTTGATATGTGTTATGGTGTCGCCCACTTTCACCTCTTTGGCTGTTTTTATTCCAAGGATAACATAGCCAACTTCTCCGGTGGATATTGCTTTGCGTGGCTCTAGTCCCATTTTTAGAACCCCAAGCTCGTCAACGTCATATCTGCCTCCGGTATTGAAAAATTTAACAGCATCTCCTTTGTTCATAATGCCGTTCTCTATTTTGAAATAGGCAATCACTCCTCGGAAAGGATTGAAAACGGAGTCAAAAATTAAAGCTTGAAGTGGGGCATCTGGGTTACCAGTAGGTGATGGTATAATCTCAACTATGCGTTTTAATATCTTATCGACACCCTCTCCTGTCTTTCCACTTGCATGTATTATGTCTGATTCGTCGCAACCGATGAGGTCTATTATCTGGTCTGATATCTCCTCGGGCATTGAGTTTGGCAGGTCTATTTTGTTTAGAATGGGTATAATCTCTAGGTCGTGTTCTAGTGCCAGATATAAGTTGGATATTGTCTGAGCCTGAATGCCTTGTGTTGAGTCGACGATGAGCAAAGCGCCCTCGCAGGCTGCAATGGAACGCGAAACTTCGTAAGAAAAGTCAACATGCCCTGGAGTGTCGATGAGGTTCAGCACATACTCTTCGCCATTTTCTTCGTAGAGCATCTGAATAGCGTGGCTTTTTATTGTTATTCCTCTTTCTTTTTCCAAGTCCATATTGTCCAAAACTTGGTTTTGCATGTCTCTTTCAGAGATTGTGTTAGTCATCTGTAAAAGCCTGTCTGCAAGGGTGCTCTTGCCATGGTCTATATGTGCAATAATGCAAAAGTTTCTTATGTTCTTCATCAATTCACAATGTTGTTGTAATAAAAAAACTGTATGATGCTTGATATGACAAACACAAAACAGCTATTAGCCTGCAAATATACTTAAATATTAGTATTTTTCAATTCCTGCCCAAAATTCGTAAGCCCTATTTTATGAACTGAAAAATTGGAGCGGTGGTATTAACATTTTTCGGGAAAATTGTTGCTAAAGTAGCAGAATCCTTATTTTTGAGCAGACCTCCCCTTGTCCACTTTATCAAGGCTGTTGTGGGGAAGCCAAACAATCAGGAAAATTAATTCACTAAGATGATTGAGCGTATTTTTTTCTGATCTGATTCACATCTTCTGTCGCATCGCCACCATAAAGAGCGATAGTATAATGTCCGAATAATTATACCCTTCATGCACACTGCGACTACCAAGCTCTCTGTCAATGAATTGAGTGGCTTTTCTTGAAGATACTTGCCTGTGAATTAGACTTATTCCACCAAAAGATGTTACTTTTGAATCGAGTTTTTGGATCCAGATTATTCATTGGAACGCCGTAGCAGGTGAGCTAATATATTATTCTGGGTTATACATGCATCCAAATAGGTGAAAAATATAGAGCTCTGCAAATTTTTATAGAATTTATTTTCAGTAGCTTATCAGTAGTTAGGTGAAAAAGTTTGCGGAATTAATAAACAATACAAATAAAAATAATCATGGGAATACTGTCACAATTACAACCACAGCCAATTTGGGATCTTTTCGAAAGAATATGCGAAGTACCTCGTCCATCTGGCAAGGAGGAGAAAATTATAGCAATGCTCATAAACTTTGCCGAAACACATAAACTTGAGTGGAAGAAGGATGATGTTGGTAATGTCCTGATTAGCAAGCCTGCCACGGCAGGTAAAGAAAATGTCGCTCCTGTAGTTCTGCAATCTCACATTGACATGGTGTGCGAAAAAAACAGTGATAAACTCCATGACTTTGAGAACGATCCTATCACACCTGTTATAAATGATGCTTGGGTATATGCCGACAATACTACTCTCGGCGCTGACAATGGTCTGGGAATGGCAGCACAGATGGCAGTGTTGCTTGCCGACAATATTAGCCATGGAGCCATAGAATGCCTATTTACTGTGACCGAAGAAACAGGGCTAGTAGGCGCAAAAGAGATAAAAGCCGATTTTTTCAAGTCCCATAGATTGATAAACCTAGACTCGGAGGACGATCATGAGATTTTTATGGGCTGTGCTGGAGGTATTGACACAACAGCCGTATTTGCATACACAAAAGAAGCACCTAGACCAGGGAGCTTTGCCCTAGTCTTAAGTGTTACAGGACTGAAAGGTGGCCATTCGGGAGGAGATATCCACCTAGAACGAGGTAATGCCAACAAGGTGTTAGCTCGTTATCTATGGAATATGAAAGAGAAGTTCCCAATATCGCTTGCAGACTTCGACGGAGGTAGTCTTCGTAACGCTATTCCTCGCGAGGCTCGAGCTGTAATAACTTGCCAGAATGAGCATAAAGAATTACTAGTGGCAGAATTTAATCATTATGCATCGGAGCTAGAGAACGAATACTCATTTTCTGACAGTGGTATAAAACTATCTATATCGTCTACTGAACTGCCAGAATTTCTTGTAGATGGTAACACAACAACAAACTTGCTAAATGCCTTGGTAGCATGTCCTCATGGGGTGATTGCAATGAGCACTCGCATGGAAAACCTTGTGGAAACGTCTACAAATTTAGCCGCCGTGAAATTTATAGAAGGAAATAAAATACAGATAACCACCAGTCAGCGTAGTGAGATAGAATCAAGAAAAATGTATGTAAGGAACATGGTAATTTCGATTTTCAGGATGGCGGGAGCTGAGGTGGCAAATTCAGACGGCTATTGTGGATGGACGCCAAATCCCGATTCGGAGCTATTGAAAGTGACTCGTAGTACATACGAGCACCTATTTGGCGAAACTCCCGATGTTCATGCCATACATGCAGGATTGGAGTGTGGTTTGTTTTCTGCAAAATATCCTGCCTTAGATATGGTGTCTTTTGGTCCAAACATACGAGATGCCCATTCTCCAAAAGAAAAAGCAGAAATCAAATCTGTTGGTAAATTCTGGGAAATGTTGGTTGGAGTACTTGAAAACCTAAGATAAAAATAGACTCACTCGGGATATTAGATTCCACAAAAAACATGCTACAACACTGTAGTGAATAGAGCAGTCCTGATAAAACAAAGCTTTTGCCTACAGAGGCATAGAGGTGCCGTGATGAAGAGGCAAAAAGTTAGCGAAGCCAGTGTTTTGAAGGTCTGAGTTTGCGCTGTAGGAGCTTTAGTGCGTATTGTGGATTTTGTTTGGGACAATATTTTCATTTTTCCATGTGACATTATAGCATTATCTTTGCGGTCAATAAAACCAGATTTTAATCAAATATGATAAAACTTACATTACCTGATGGCAGTGTGCGAGAGGTAGAGTCGGGGATGAGTGGATTTGATTTTGCTAGGAGCATAAGTAACCAACTGGCAAAAGAAGCTTTGTCCATTGAAATTGACGGAGAGGTGAGAGATTTGACAACGCCGCTGAACAAAGATGCAAATGTTAATGTCCTGACATGGGATACTGATGGAGGCAAACATACTTTTTGGCATTCGTCGGCACATTTGTTAGCAGAAGCTATAGAAGCATTGTATCCAGGTACTAAGTTCGGAATAGGTCCTACAGTCGACGTCGGTTTCTATTATGATATTGACCTGCCAGAAGGAATGTTTATAAGCGAGAATGATTTTCCTGTCATAGAGAAAAAAATGCTAGAATTAGCACGACAAAAAAACAATATTACTAGACAAGAAATATCAAAAGCTGATGCCTTAAAATTATTTGGTAATAAGGGAGATGAATATAAGACGGAATTAATAGGAGAGTTGGAAGATGGCACAATTACGCTTTACTCGCAGGGCAATTTTACGGATTTATGCCGAGGACCACACCTTCGAAAAACAGAACAAATAAAGGCCATAAAGCTGACCGCAGTGGCTGGAGCCTACTGGCGAGGCAACGATAAGAATAAACAGCTTACGCGTATCTATGGAATTACGTTTCCTAAGCAGAAGATGCTTGAAGAGTATCTTGTATTGTTAGAAGAGGCAAAGAATCGCGACCATCGCAAGATAGGCAAGGAGTTGGAGTTATTTACGTTCTCGCAAAATGTCGGTCAGGGTTTGCCCATGTGGCTACCCAAAGGGGCGATGTTGCGCGAACAACTGGAACTTTTTTTAAAGAAAGTGCAGAAAAAATATGGCTATAGTCAGGTAATTACTCCTCATATTGGCAATATTGAACTATATAAAAAATCAGGACATTACGAAAAGTACGGTAAAGACTCATTTCAGCCAATACTCACGCCTGCTGAAGGAGAGTCGTACTTGCTGAAACCGATGAATTGCCCCCATCACTGCGAATTGTATGCCGCTAAACCTCGCTCCTATAGAGATTTGCCACTGCGATTAGCAGAGTTTGGAACGGTTTACAGATACGAAATGAGTGGCGAATTGCACGGTCTGACACGTGTTAGAGGATTTACGCAAGATGATGCACATATTTTTTGTCGCCCTGACCAATTGAAAGAGGAATTCCTTAAAGTTATAGATATAATATTTATAATATTCAATGCTCTTGATTTTGAAGAGTATACCGCTCAGATATCATTGAGAGACCCCAATAATACTACGAAATATATAGGTACTTCAGAAAATTGGGACAAGGCAGAGCAATCAATTATTGAGGCATGCAAGGAACGAGGGCTCAATACGGTCATAGAGCTTGGCGAAGCCGCATTTTATGGTCCAAAGTTAGACTTTATGATAAAAGATGCTCTTGGAAGAAGCTGGCAGCTAGGAACAATACAAGTAGACTATAACCTTCCAGAACGCTTTGGACTAGAGTATATTGGAGCAGATGACCAAAAACACCGACCAGTGATGATTCATCGTGCACCATTTGGGTCTATGGAGCGATTTGTGGCAGTTCTGATAGAACATACAGCGGGAAAATTCCCTTTGTGGCTGTCGCCCGATCAGGTAGTGGTGCTCCCTATTGGAGAGCGATTCAACGAATATGCTCACAACCTAGCAGCTGACCTTAATTCTAAAGATATCAGAACAATTGTTGACGACCGCAACGAAAAAGTAGGACGGAAAATTCGAGACAACGAATTGAAACGCATCCCGTATTTGCTTGTTGTGGGAGAAGCGGAAATGGAGGAGAAAACAGTGTCAATAAGGCGTCAGGGAGAAGGTGATAAGGGGAAAATGAATATCGATGATTTTGTAAAATATATAAATGAGCAGATTGATATACAAATGAATTCTCATAATATTGCAAGGTAGCAGAAAATGTTTTAACTTTGCCAGAAATTAAGTTTAACCTTAAAGAAATAGGAGGAAATAACGATTAACAACAATAGGAGACGAGGTGGTAGACCGATGAGACAGCAAGAGCCTGAACATCGAGTGAATGAAAAGATAACGGTAAAGGAAGTGCGCCTAGTGGGCGAGGGGGTTGAGACAGGGGTTTATCCACTGTCGAAAGCTTTGCAATTGGCTGACGAGCACGATTTGGACTTGGTAGAGATATCACCTAACGCAGAGCCACCAGTGTGTAAGATTGTCGATTATCAGAAATATCTGTATCAGCAGAAGAAAAAACAAAAAGAGATAAAAGCAAAGGCTGTAAAAGTTGTAGTCAAAGAAGTTCGCTTCGGGCCAAACACTGATGAGCATGATTTCAATTTTAAGTTGCGACATGCCGAAAACTTTTTGAAAGAAGGTTGCAAAGTGAAAGCCTATGTATTCTTTAAAGGTCGAAGTATTTTATTTAAAGATAAAGGCGAAATATTATTGTTGAGATTTGCCGAAGCATTGGAAGAGGTTGGAAAACTAGACCATATGCCAAAATTAGAAGGTAAACGGATGATAATCCATATGTCGCCAAGAAAATAAACATGAATAAATAAATATAGTAGCAATGCCAAAAATGAAGACGAATTCCGGAGCTAAAAAAAGATTTAAGCAAACTGGAAGTGGAAAATTAAAAAGAAAGCATGCTTATAAAAGTCACATTCTGACAAAGAAAACGACTAAACAGAAGCGGAGACTGACTAGATGGGCGGGTGTAGACAAAACAAGCTCATCGAATGTGAAACTCCTACTTTGCATGAAGTAATCCAATTTTTCCAATTTAAATTATTTGTTGAACTGATGTATTAGCAAAAAAGACTATAAAAAATAGCGCTAAGCATCTTAAAATTTTAATTATGCCAAGGTCAGTAAACCATGTAGCTTCAAAAGCAAGACGTAAACGCACATTGAAGCTTACCCGAGGATATTTCGGGCGACGCAAAAACGTATGGACAGTAGCTAAAAATGCTTTAGATAAAGCTATGCTATATGCCTACAGAGATAGAAAAGTAAAAAAACGAAAATTTAGAGCTTTGTGGATACAGCGTATTAATGCTGGTGTACGCCAATACGGTATGAGCTATTCACAATTTATGGGTCTAGTTGCAAAGAAAAATATCGAGATAAACCGTAAGGTATTGGCAGATTTAGCCATGAACCATCCTGAGTCCTTCAAATCTATAGTTGATCAGGTGAAAAAATAGGTTTAGATATTCATGATGCTTAAAATAGGGGCTAGCCGAAAGGTTAACCCCTATTTTAAGTTGTGTGTAGTGCATTGTCAATACTAAGGTCCACTATCTGCATACTCTTAGTCATTTACACAAGTAAACTCCCAATTCATAAAGTTTCTTGCAAGCCAGTATATGCATTGGAACGCTGTAGTGAGGGCTAATGCATGTCTCTGGTTAAATTTTCCAGTTCAGACCCCTGATATTATAGACAGTCATAATTACTGTTATCCTGCTGTCTGGGCAAGTTTTCTATATATGTGTATATATCTTTTCATAAATAAGATAGAGGCTACAGCGAGACTGACAATCAATCCAACCCAAATGCCCATTGCTCCCAAGTCGAATGTAAAAGCAAATAAGTAGCCAACTGGGGGACCAAAGATAAAATATGCGATAAAGGCAACACGCATCGCATATGCAACATCTCCCATGCCACGTAAAATACCTAGTAATACTATTTGTAGACCGTCGAATATCTGGAATATTCCAGCGCATATAAGCATGAGCGAGGCTATCTTTACCACTTCGGCATTGTCGTTATAGAGCATAGGTATATAATTTCGGAATACAAGGTAGAGTAGGGCTGTTATTGTCATGTAAACGACTACCATATGAATTGATGCCATCGATGCCATGTTCATATTATGATAATTCTTCTCCGAATGTTGGTGGGAGACTCTTATTGTTGTTGCCGAGCTTATACCTGCTGCAAGCATATACGTAAGACTCGTTATGCCAAGAGCTATTTGATGAGCGGCTTGTGCTTCCTCACTTATCCAGCCTGCCATTATTGCACTTAGGTTGAAGATCGATACTTCTAGCAACATTTGCACAGATATGGGAAGCCCCATCTGTCGGATTTCTCTTATCAGCCTTTTTTCGGGTTTGAATACCATTGCCATGTGTACATAACGCTTGTAGTGCCTATGTGCCAACAAGTATACAACGAAGGCTATTGGCATAAATATCCTTGAAATGAGAGTGGCGTAACCAGCTCCATTCAATCCTAGCCCTAACCCATCTATACCTAGTGTGTCAAAAATAAATGTGCTTTCTACGCTTGTTTTGTCAAAAATAAAGAAATAGTTCAGGATAACGTTTATAACATTGGATGCAAGTGTGATAATCATTGCGTATTTTGTGCTACCGACACCTTCCATAAATTGCTTCAGAGCCGAGAAAATAATGTACGGCACTAAAGACAGCATCAGTATATAGAAGTAGGGTCTTCCTAGTTTTATAACATCTGGACTTTGTCCAAAATAATCGAAAAATAGCGATGATAGATACATCAGCGCTACGATGATTATTGATGCTATGATGGACACAAATACCGAGTTGCTTAGTAGTTTGGAGGTTTCTTTGAATTTGTTTTTTGTCCAACGTTCGCCCACCAGTGGAGTTATGCCTAGTGTGAGCCCCAGCGCAAAAACCATGAATACAAAATACATAGCATTGGCAAAGGACGAGGCGGAAAGCTCTGTTGTACCCACTTGTCCAACCATCATATTGTCGACTTGCATTACCATTACCTGCCCAGCGTTGGCAAGCATTATTGGAATGGCAATGCTTAGGTTGTGTTTGTAAAAGGGGAGATATTTCCTTATGTTGATTTGCATGATTGTCAATATTTTTTATGTTAATGAGCAGATTAACGTGGTTTGTGTTGTGCTTTCTACTTTTACGTTTACAAAGTCGCCTTTAGATATATTTGCTTTTGGAAAAACGGCAACTTTGTTTTGGCTAGTGCGTCCGAATAACTGTTCGTCCATTTTTTTTGAAGTCCCTTCAACTAACACTTCAAAAGTTTTGCCGATCTCATTTTTGTTCCGTTCTTTAGATATTTCATTTTGAAGTGCAATTATCTCTTCAAGCCTTTTGCTTTTAATATCTTCGGGGACGTCGTCTTCAAGGCGTTTATGCGCATATGTGCCTGGTCGGAGCGAGTATTTAAACATGAATGCTGTGTCGAAGCCCACTTCTTTCATTATTCTCAGCGTGTCGGCGTGGTCTTTGTCTGTTTCGCCAGTAAAGCCACACATTAAGTCGGTGGTGATACTGCATTCTGGCATAATCTCCCGTATCTTAGATACTCGCTCCAAGTACCATTCAGAGGAGTACTTTCGGTTCATTGTTTTTAGCACATTATTGCTACCTGCCTGTAGGGGTAGGTGGATGTGCTTGCAGATGTTGTTGTGTTTTGACATTACAGACAAGAGTTTATTTGTGATGTCTTTGGGGTGCGAGGTAGAAAATCTTATTCTCAGCGAGCTGAACTTGTTAGCGACATCTTCCATGAGGTCGTAAAAACGATATGGTTTTCTTTCCCCCTCTGCTTGATACTTGTATGAATTTACATTTTGTCCTAGTAATGTTATTTCCTTGTATCCTTTAGACGAGAGGTCTTGAATCTCGTTGAAAATATCTTGTGGGGCTCTGCTTCTTTCTCGCCCTCGTGTGTATGGAACGATACAATAAGTGCAGAAATTATTACAACCTCTCATAATTGACACAAAGCCAGAAATAGTATTTTTATCTATGCGTTGCGGAGTGATATTATCGTAAGTTTCGATTGTCGAGAGCTCTGTGTTGATAGCTTCTTGCCCATCTGTAGCCTTGTCTATTAAGTAAGGAATATCGCGGTATGCATCTGGTCCTGCAACCAAATCGACAACTTTCTGTTCTATCAATTCATGCCCGATACGCTCTGCCATACAGCCAATTATCCCTAAAATCATCTTGCTGTTTTGCTTCTTGAGGCTTTTTAGCTCGGCTAAGCGCCCCCATACTCGCTTCTCGGCATTGTCGCGCACCGAACAAGTATTTACTAGAATCAAGCTGGCGTCAATAGGGCTACTTGCAAGTTGGTAATTTCTCTCTTCTATCATTGCGGCAACAACTTCGCTATCTGCCACATTCATCTGGCATCCATAGGTCTCTATGTAGTATTTTTTTGTCATTATTAGTCAAAATTTGTTCTCTGTGGAAGAATTTGAACCGACAAAAGTACAAAATAAGCTACAATCTTAATTAAAAAAGATGTCTCTTGGTCAAAAGGCATCTTTGTCGATTAACCCGAATTATGCATTGAAGCACGCAACAGGAGAGCTAATGCATGTTTCGGGATTAATCCCGACTCTAGCTAGAAGAGAGACTTAGTCTTATCCAAGACTTCCTGTTCGTTGGGGTTTATGTTGAAAACAATGTCGGGTTTAAGGTAGTGTAGTTTGTTGTTTTTTGCCATAAGTTTTTCACCACCTCCCGTAATATTGAGCATTATGAGGCTGTCGGGGAGAACTGTTTTATTTTCTACGGCTTGTTGTAAGGATGCCACAGCCACTGATGATGCTGGATGTATGTCTATGCCTTCGCTCTCCTCAAATAATGCTGATGCGATTTTTAGTTCATCGTTGTTTATGCTGAATGCCTCGCCGTTGCTATCTTTCAGAGCATCAAACAAACCTCCAGCAACGGAATATGGAGGCTTTCGGTTTGATAACACTTTGGCAATAATCTCCTCGACCTCCAAACGTGCTTCGACATCGTCCATGTGTGGCAATTCCCTGTCGTTATTCTTCCATGCTTTATACATTGGTAGGAAAGGTGCATTTTGCGAAACCATCAAGCGCATTTTATTAGAGCCATATCTGCCATCTTCGAGAAAACGAAGATTTGCCTCCCACGCTGCAACGGCTCCTGTACCACTGCCGACAGCTTGGAAATAGTATTCTGGGATTCTGCCAATTGTCGTTACAGCAGAAAGTACAGTGGTGGACATACCATCCCTGCGAGCTATATTTTTTGCTCCTCCTTCGACAAGAAACATCTTGTCTCTAGCAACGATATTAGACAGATGTATTGCATCGAAATAATCGCCACCACTTTGGGCTGCAATCAATTTAACACAATTGTTTATGGGGTTATCGAACCAAAGAGCGTCGAGGTTATCTTCGGGTACGCACAGCAACAGGGGAATGTTGTTGTCAGAACATACACGTGCAAAAGCTCTTGCTGTATTGCCTGCTGATGCAACAACCAATACCCTATCTTCGTCGTTGCGCATTCTCGCACATACCGTATAGGCCTCTGTCTCTTTGAACGAACATGTGCTCATGCTTGCGCCTATGACCGGATTGTAGCCACTAAAGCTTATCCACAAGTTGCGTAGACCTAGTCGTTTGGCTAGTCCTTCGCTCTGATACGATACGGGAGCTGACGAGCCTTCTAAGGTTCTTATTATTGGCAACCAATCAGCAAATTTATAAATGCTAGAATCTGTATTGTTGATGCGAAGCTGTTTTTGTTCGTATATAGCTCTTACTAGGCTTGGCTTATCTTCGTTGACAGCATCAAGAGTCCAATAGTTGTCATCAAATATCTTTTTTGTAAGTACAGACTGCAACTTGTATCTCGTTGGTTCAATATTTAAATTCATCAGCATCAATATTAAAAAAGTGTCTAATTTTATGAATGCGCAAAAGTAAGATTTTTTTACGTCTTCAAGAAGCTACTTAGGTTCGGAAATCAAAAATTGTATCCATTTGTACTGAACTATTGGAATGATATGTATATTTGCATTTGATTTGTCATTAGCAATGAATAATGTTTTCCTTTTTGATCCTACCTGCGAGATGGCAATAGCCAACTCCTCGCCATATTATCAACCACCACAAAATATAGTCCATTTTACGGAGCAACTGTCTTGGCTGCCATCGCTGCTTGCCGATTCTTCCGACTACCTCATATCAAAACACCCTTATAGCGACCGTTTTGTAGATGCCTTGATGGACCTGAGGCGTAACCTGCCCAGAATTGTAGAAGAAGGGCAGCAATATAATTTTCAACGCTTTATTCCTTGGGGCTGGAGTCCGATGATACATCACAAATATAAGAGTATTAAGCAGATGTGCGATGATGCTTTCTTTAGAATGCCAAACTCCCAATGGAATCCCGAAGTGCAGAAGTACTACGAACGAACGTTTGCGCTGACTGTTTGCAAGGAATTGATAAATATTGATATGCATAAGGACGGTCTTATTGCGCAAGACGAATTGCCCATTGTTGTGCGAAGCATTACAGAGTTTGACGAGATGCTGAAACGTATGCACAAAGCCATGATAAAGTTGCCCCTTAGTTCGTCGGGGAGGGGAGTGCTGAAAGTAGATACCTCTAGCATTACAGAAAACGAACGAGGGCGTGTAAAGAAAATGATAGAAGCTCAGTCTTATATTATGCTTGAAAAATACTTAAACATAAAAGCTGAATTTGGAATGCTATTCTCATATTTTGAGGGAGAAGGACTGAAGTTTCACGGCTTCTCTTTTACTAAGACAAATAATGGACGATACTGTGGTAATTTAGTGAATAGAACACCCCCTAGCCTTAGCAATAGTCTCTTGGAGGGAGTGCGACAGGAGCTCGTGCCAGCACTTACGACTCAGTTTAAAAAACACAATCTTTTTGATGCATACAATGGATACTTTGGCGTGGATGCATGTATTTATAATGAGAATGGGAGCCTGAAAATAAATCCCTGCATGGAGATTAATCTTAGGATGACAATGGGGCATATAGCTTTGGCATTGACAGAACTACTTGCAAAAACAAGCCAAGGAGAGTTTGGAATTTACGGAGGAAAAAATTTTGAGTACTTTTGCGCCCAAATGCGAAATGTAAAGCCATTGATCATATCAGACAGAAAAATAGTATCAGGTTTTGTGTCGCTCTCTCCAGAAAGTAACAAGGCAAGGTCAGGAGCATACCTGATAGTCGATAGAAACAGGAATTAATGTACAAAGTAAAAAAATAGAATTATTGAAATGAAGGAATTTAATTGGATGTTTGTAATTATTCCCGTGGTTGGGGCACTGATAGGCTATGTAACCAATTACATAGCCGTGAAGATGCTATTCCATCCTCGCAAGCCCATTAATATACTAGGGTTGAAGATACAGGGAATCTTCGTAAAAAGACAGAAGGCTATAGCACAAAGCATCGCCAGAATGGTGGACAAGGAGCTATTCTCAGCGCAAGATGTGAAAAACATGATAGTCGATGCAGAAAACCTAGACGCCTTTAATAACTTATTGTCCGAACATGTTGATAATTTCATTGACAATAAATTGCAAACAGCTTTCCCGATGTTGTCCTTATTTCTTACTGGAAGCACCAAAGATAAAATAAAAGACATTTTTAATGAAGAGATAAAAATACTGCTCCCAGATGTGGGCGAGAAGTTAGCCGACCAACTAGGAGCAAAAATAGACATCGAGAAATTGGTGCAAGAAAGAGTAGAGAACTTCTCAGTGGCAAAACTAGAAGACATGCTTTGGTCGGTGCTTAGCAATGAGTTTCGATTTATAGAAGTGATTGGAGCAGTGTTGGGATTAATAATAGGAGTGGTGCAAGTTGCAATACTAGTGTTTTTATAAAAAATCCCATGCAACACAAGTCCAAGCCAAATATTCTTTGTCACCGAAGACCTAAAATATCATAAACCGTTGGATAGCCTTGTTTATTCAGCATAAAACATAAAATCATGAAGCAGATTGTAAGCGGATTCAAATTAGCAATAAGCACTTCGATATTTTTTGTAATAACAGTGTCGTTTATCAGTTCGTGTTCTGCACAAAGGACGACAACAGTAAGAGCTAATAGTGCAGATATAAGCGATAACCTCGACCTCAAGGCAGTAGCGTCGATATTTGGAGATAGCCAAGACCTCGAGGACTTTGAGTATAGACTGAATGACCCAGAAAACAGAATTTCAAACCTCGACCTCAATCGAGATGGATATGTAGACTATTTGCGAGTGCTAGAAACGGCCGAAAGAGACGCCCATGTTATTGCAATTCAAGCCGTGTTGGGCGAAGATTTCTATCAAGATGTTGCAAGTATAGATGTACAACGCGAAAATAACAATAGAACAGTGGTGCAAATAGTTGGAGATCCTTACATCTATGGTACAAACTATATTTACGAGCCCGCATACGTCAGTACCCCTCACTTCTTCTCATTGTTCTGGTCGCCAGGTTATGTTGCTTGGAACTCTAGCTTCTATTGGGGCTTTTATCCTCGATATTATACAGCATGGAGACCTTCTCCTGTGCCAATATACAGAAAAAATGTGTATGTAAACATAAATGTACATAACTCCTATCACTACACCAATGTACGCAGAAGCTCCAGATGTGCTGATATGCATAGAAACTCTGCCAGAAACGACTACGCATCAAGAAACCCCGAGCGCTCTTTTAGCTCGCGAAATTCAGGCATTAGCAATAGAAACGAATTGACAAGAACAGCAAGCTCAAGGTCTAGTACCTCGCGTTCAGGAGCCGTCAGTTCAGGCAGTCGCTCATCTTCCTCAAGAGGCTCAGGTACACGAGCCACCAATTCATCGTCGCGTAGTCGCTCATCGTCGGGAGTAGTAAGAAGTTCGGGCAGCCGTTCATCGTCACGTAGCTCAGGTACACGAGCAACAGGCAGTCGTTCATCCTCCTCAAGAGGCTCAGGTACACGAGCGACCAACTCATCATCGGGAGCAGTAAGAAGCTCAGGTAGTCGCTCTTCGTCATCAAACCGAAGTAGTGGCGCTCGCCCCAGCTCATCAAGCTCGAGGTCCTCGGGAAGTCGTCCGTCTAGCTCTTCCTCTTCAAGAACCAGATCTAGGTGATATGAATACTTTTGGCAATATATTTAGACTGAGTACTTTCGGGGAGTCACATGGATTAGGACTTGGTGGAGTAATTGACGGATGCCCAGCGGGACTAGAAGTCGACGTAGACTTCATTCAGCAAGAGCTAAACAGACGAAAGCCTGGGCAGAGCCATATTACCACACCTCGGAAGGAAGACGACAAAGTAGAAATACTTTCAGGTATTTTCAATGGTAAAACAACAGGTACGCCCATAGGTTTTGTTGTCTACAATCAGAATCAGAGATCAAAAGATTACGAAAACATCAAAAAAGTATATCGTCCGTCGCACGCCGATTATACCTATGATAAAAAATACGGTATTCGCGACTATCGAGGAGGTGGGCGCTCGTCGGCACGCGAAACCATAGCAAGGGTAGTAGGGGGAGCAATAGCCAAGCAGTTGCTAAAAAAGCTTGGGGTCGAGGTTTATGCCTATGTTTCGCAGGTACATAATGTCACTCTAAATAAAGTTATTACAGAATTGGATACTAGCGACATAGAAGCCAATATTGTGAGGTGTCCCGATGAAAATACTGCCAACAAGATGATTACAAAAATTGAAGATGTAACGAAAAAACACGAAACCGTGGGTGGGGTGATTACTGGAGTGGCAAAAGGAGTACCAGCTGGATGGGGCGAACCTGTATTCGATAAACTGCACGCTCGTTTAGGTTTTGCGATGCTAGGAATAAATGCAGCCAAAGGATTTGAAATAGGCGCAGGTTTTAGTGTAGCACATATGTACGGTTCGGAACACAATGATATTTTTGCCAACAAAGACGGCAGGATTCGTACGTTGACAAACAACTCGGGCGGAGTGCAGGGAGGAATATCCAACGGCGAGAGTATATATTTTAAAGTGGCATTTAAGCCTATTGCAACGCTACTGAAAAAACAAAAAAGTGTAAATTCCGATGGCGAAGAAATAGAAATTACTCCCAAAGGACGACACGACGCTTGTGTGCTGCCAAGGGCTGTTCCCATAGTAGAGGCAATGACAGCCCTTGTGCTTGCAGATGCATATTTGGAGCAAAAACGAAACAGCTAAGCTGGATAAATCGCTCTAATTACCCAAAATGTTAGTCTCTATAATAATAAGCACAAAAGAAAGCGTTATATTTGCAAATTGTCAAATTACACACAAAGAATGATATTAGAAGAAAACTTAAAAGAAAGTGTCTGTGGAGCAGCTAGAGTATTGTACAACACAGAAATAGATATAAATTCACTTCAAATACAAGAAACCCGCAAGGAGTTTGACGGCGAGCTGACACTTGTAACCTTCCCCCTTATACGCATTCTGAAACAGAAACCCGAAGAGATAGGAAATGCATTAGGACATTATCTTGTTGAAAACATTGATTCGATAAAAGCGTTTAACGTAGTAAAAGGTTTTTTGAATGTTTCCTTCGAGGATAGCATATGGCACTCACAGCTTGCAGATATCTTGTCGGACGACAATTATGGAAATAAGGAGATAACAGACTCTTTTAACAATATAATGGTGGAGTTTTCATCTCCAAACACCAATAAACCGCTACACTTAGGGCATATCAGAAATAATTTGCTTGGCGACAGCATTTGTAGAATTTTAAAAGCCAATGGTAATAAGGTAATAAGAACTAATATTGTAAACGACAGAGGTATACATATTTGTAAGTCTATGTATGCATGGATGAAATATGGCAATGGTGAAACACCTCAAAGCGCAGGCAAGAAAGGCGACCATTTAGTTGGCGATTACTATGTGAAATTCGATGCCGAGTATAAACGTGAGCTTACAGAGCTCAAGTCCAACGGTATGAGCGAGGATGAATCTGCCGAAAATACCGAGTCTATGAAGGCTGTTCGCGAATTGCTTCGTAAATGGGAGGGTAAAGACCCTGAAGTTTATGCTCTTTGGCAAAAAATGAATGCTTGGGTATATGAAGGTTTTGACAAAACATATCAGAAGTTAGGTATAACTTTTGATAAGATATACTATGAATCGGACACCTATCTTGAGGGTAAAGACGAAGTAATTAGAGGCTTGCATGAAGGGCTTTTTGTAAAGCACAGCGATGGCTCGGTATGGGCAAATCTCGAAGCAGAAGGACTTGACCAAAAAATACTACTTCGTTCCGACGGCACTTCTGTTTATATGACTCAAGATATAGGCACTGCAAAATTACGCTATCAAGATTATAAAATAAACAAGATGGTTTATGTGGTTGGCAATGAGCAAGATTACCATTTTAAGGTATTGTCTATATTACTTAACAAGCTTGGTTTTGAGTGGGGAAGTTCGTTGTTTCATTTTTCTTATGGAATGGTTGAATTGCCACATGGAAAGATGAAATCTCGCGAAGGAACGGTAGTTGATGCCGACGATCTTATGGAGGAGATGATAAAGGTTGCCAAGGCAACATCCGACGAACTAGGTAAACTTGAAGGATTGTCCGAGGAAGAAGCTTATAAAACTTACGAAATGATAGCCTTAGGAGCGTTGAAGTATTTTATATTAAAAGTCGACCCCAAGAAAAAAATGATGTTCAATCCTACCGAATCTATTGACTTTAACGGAAATACAGGACCATTTATCCAGTATACCTATGCTCGTATTTGCTCAGTATTGCGCAAGGCAGAAGAAATGAATATCAGCAACAATCCTTCTCATAAAACACTTGAAGAGAAAGAAAAAATGCTAATAGTTATGCTGACTAGATATGCAAACATAATTAACGAAGCCGCATTAAGTTATAGCCCTGCTCTTATAGCCAACTATTGTTACGACGTGGCAAAAGCATTTAACGCTTTTTATCATGACTACTCAATTTTGAATGTAGACGACAATGATATTAAGATCTTTAGAATCAGTTTGTCGAAAGCAACGGGAAATGTGCTGAAATCAGGAATGAACCTCCTGGGTATAATGATGCCCGAGCGAATGTAGATTAAATGATCTATATTTTACAAATAAAAAAATAATTAAAACAGCTTTTGGCAGATTTGGTGTCACGCTCAAGCATGTGGCATTTAAGTGTTAGTCAATAAGTTGTATTGAAATATAAAATTTAAAAAAATGTTGAACTTAGTACTATTTGGACCTCCCGGAGCGGGAAAAGGCACACAAGCGGAATTTGTAAAAGAAAATGAGACTCTGATACACCTTTCAACAGGAGATATTCTGAGAAATGAAATATCGCAGGGAACAGAACTCGGACTTGAAGCAAAAAAATGGATGGACGCAGGAAATCTTGTCCCAGATGCAGTTGTTATTGGGATGATTAAGAATATCATAGAAACTAATTCCGATGCCAATGGTTTTATCTTCGATGGTTTCCCTCGCACTGTGGCACAAGCTGAAGCTCTTGATATTATGCTAGAAAGTATGAATATCCCTATTTCAGGAATAGTGTCGCTAGAGGTTGCTGAAAAAGAACTTGTTAATAGACTTGTTGCGAGGGGGCGCATATCAGGTAGAGCAGACGACCAAAACGAGTCGGTAATTGCAAACCGTATTTCTGTTTACACCAAAAATACCATGCCCCTATTGGATTACTATAAAAATCAAGAAAAGCATTTTGGTGTTGATGGTATTGGCACAATAGAGGAGATTGCTACTCGTGTGAAAGAAGCAATTAAACGAATTAAGAGTAGGTAGTTAGTGTTTTTGAGCTTTTCACGTAAAAAGCTTTTACCTTATAGAATAAATATGGCAGGTTCTAATTTTGTAGACTACGTGAAGATTTTCTGTCGCTCTGGAAAGGGGGGGGCAGGATCTACGCACATGCGCAGAGAGAAATACATACCGAAAGGAGGACCCGACGGTGGCGACGGTGGGCGGGGAGGTCACATAATTGTAAGAGGAAACAGTCAGATGTGGACATTATTGCCATTGAGATACAAAAAACACCTCTTTGCAGAACACGGCGAAAGTGGTTCGGGAGCACACAAGCATGGTGCTGATGGAAAGGATATTATAATAGAAGTGCCTCTTGGAACAGTTGTCAAAGACAGTGAAAGTGGGGAGTTTTTATTTGAAATAACTGAAGATGGCGAGGAGCAACTTGTGGTAAAAGGTGGGCGAGGAGGATTGGGAAACACTCACTTTAAGTCATCTACTAATCAAACTCCACGCTATTCGCAGCCTGGCGAAGACTATGTTGAAGGATGGTTTATTATAGAGCTTAAAGTGTTGGCAGACGTAGGCTTAGTGGGTTTTCCGAGTGCGGGGAAGTCTACTTTACTATCTGTTGTATCTGCGGCAAAACCGAAGATTGCTGCTTATCCTTTCACTACACTCGTTCCCAACCTTGGCATTGTGTCATATTATGGTTATAAATCTTTTGTGATGGCTGACATTCCTGGTATTATCGAAGGCGCGTCTGAAGGTAAAGGGCTTGGCATTAGATTTTTGCGCCATATTGAGCGCAATGCGGCTTTGTTGTTTATGGTGCCTGCCGATAGCGACGATCACCTGAAAGAATATAACATCCTATTGAACGAGTGTGAAAAATATAATGCCGAACTTTTGGATAAGCAGAGGTACTTGGTGATAAGCAAAAGCGATATGCTAGACGATACTTTAAAGGATGATATTAGCAAGGAGTTAAAGGACATCCCTCATGCATTTATATCTTCTTTAACAAACGACAATATTCAGGGATTGAAGGATATACTTTGGAAAATGATTAATACAAACGATTAATTAGAGTCTTTTATAAATAAAGTCTAATATCTGCGTTATGATCACTTTGTGAATTAGTCATTTAATAAGTAGAGACGCCCAACTTGGATGTCTCACAGACTCCCAACATACAGAACGACAAGCCTTGATATTTAACTTTATAGTTCAGACCCCATGTCACCAATCACACCGTAATTTATATGTAGTCCGAGAAATTGTTCATTTATACAATAAATCATGAAATTTGTAAATCCTAATTTTTTATATGCATTAGCATTTATTGCCGTGCCGATAATAATTCATCTATTTAATTTTAGGAGGTACAAAACTGTATATTTCAGTAACACTGCGTTATTACAAGTTCTAAAGCGAGAATCAAAACGTCGTAATAGACTTAAAGAACTTCTTGTCTTGTTCATGCGAATATTGGCTATTTCTTGCATAGTTTTCACTTTTGTGCAACCATATATTCCTTATAAAAAAGGAATTGACGTTAAGCTTGGAGGTAATATTGCCGTATATGTAGACAATTCGTTTAGCATGCAAGCCAATGGCGAAGCTGGTGCACTCATCGAAGAGGCTCGAAGTATGGCTGTGCGAATTGCAAATTCAGCTTCGTCTGGTTCTATGTTTATGCTAATTAGCAACGATTTAACCTCGGAGAATAGGCGATTGATGTCAAAAGATGATTTTTTGCAGAATCTGAGTAAGATAGGATACAGTCCTAAATCACCGTCTTATAAATCCATCTTGTCTTATGTGAATTCAGTGATTGGAGGTAGCAGCAAATCATCATTGTACTTACTGTCAGACTTTCAGCAAAACAGTTTTTCTCTTGACGGAACTGTATTGGACAGTACTTGTAGTGTTTACATGACAAAAGTAAAACAAGCAGGAATAAGCGATATTTCGATAGATAGTGTTTGGTTTAATAGCCCAGGACGGACTGTCGGCAAGAGGAATATACTGAAAATAAAACTTAAGAATCATAATCCTCAGCCAGTAGTAGACTTGCCTATAAAATTTCATGTAAATGGTACGCTGAAAACTACTGCTACTGTACAAATAAACGCTAAATCTGATACTACAATATACATTAACTATACCTCATCGAGTGCCGGAATAAAGAAAGCTGTGGTCGAAATAAACGACCTGCCTGTATCTTTCGACGATAAATATTTTATAAGCTATAATGTAAGAAAACATGTTAACGTGATAGAACTTGTTGACGGACAAGATGAGCATTCGAATAGCTTCTCTAAATTGTATAACTTAGATAGCTTTTTCTATTTTAGAAAGATTGATATGCGAAGTTTTAGGACATCGGATCTGCTTGTTACCAACACGCTTATTATAAATCAAGTAAATGCAATATCTACAGGATTGACAGATGCCATAGCAAAGTATGTGAACGAAGGAGGACTTGTGGTTTATGTGCCTTCCGAGCATTTAGTTGATGAGCGGAATAAATCTCTTTTTTTACAGACTCTCGGGTTGCCTAGATATTATGAGCAAGATACTTCGGAGTCTACTCTAGGGCGCATAAACTTCAATGATATAATCTACAAAGATGTGTTCGAAAAGAAAGAGTTAAACGGAGAACTCCCTAGCTTGAAAGGTGTTTATAGACTTTCGGGAGGAGATAATATCTCTTTTCCAGTCTTATCGATGCTAAATGATGAAACCGCACTTGGCAGAGTGAATGTCGGACAAGGACAAGTTTATATGTTTAGTTTTTCTCTTTCTAATAATAAGGAGTTTGTGCAAGATGTACTTTTTGTGCCAACGGCATACAACATTGCAATGAATAGTGTTCCATATACAAATCTTTCGTATTCGCTATCGACCGACGAGGTGATAAATGGAAGAATATCAGAGCTTGATAATCAGCTACAAGTGCAAGTAAGGCACAAGGAGCAAGAAAGCCGATACACTGTGGAGCAACAAGGGGTGGGTATGTATGCATTGAATCTATCGGACGCTTTGAAAAGTCACGGTTTTTACGATATTAACACCGAAAGTAGTGTGGAAATAAAATCTTTGGCATACAACTATCCTCGCGATGAATCGGATTTTAGAACATTTAATGCTGAGCAAATAATTGCTATAGCCAATGATAGTGGAATAAAGAATATAGACTATCTGGGCGAGGGACTGAAGGAGCTAAATAGCTCTTTAGATGTTATTAATAGTGGTAACACAATATGGAAACTATTTTTGATGCTAGGCATTTTCTTTATTCTATGTGAGGCATTAATTATACGTTTTGTGAAGTAGCGTAGAGTTTTGTGTTGTTTTAGTCCCTCATGGGGAAACTCAAACTGAGAAGAAATAACATGATTGAAAATCAGTATGATACAAAGTGCCATATAGATGACGAGAGTAAGTTAATACATATTTTGAGTTAATATCGATCAGAATTTTGAATTGCAATAAAGGGCTTGCGGATTTTGGTAACATGTAAAATTACTTGTGAATTAAGACTACTTCGCTTCATTTTTATTAATTTTGCCTGCAACTCTACATATTATAACAGATGATACTACCATCCATACACAATCATACCAAATACAGCGACGGGAGCAATAGTCCTGAGGAGCTTATCAAGAGAGCTATTGAGATGCATATGCCTTGCATCGGTCTATCGGAGCATGTACCTGTGCCCTTCCATACTGATTGGCACATGAATTATCAGGATTTATTGGGCTACAAGAGGCTAGTGGAAGGCTTAAAGATCAAATACTCACCAGACATTGATGTATTCTTTGGTTTCGAGGCCGACTACATTCCAAAGCTAACTACTCCCAACGACCGATACCTATCGGAGCTCGACACAGACTTTATAATTGGCTCCATTCATTATGGCGATTTTTTCGATGACGGCGCATTTTTTGTATTTGATTCTGATAGAGAGCATTACCTAAGAGGAGTAAACAAGATATATAAGCAAGAGCATAAGAAGCTAGCAGACAGATATTTTGAAATACAGATGGAGATGCTTGATAAATATAGCTTCGACTTTCTTGCACACTGCGACAAGATAATGTCGCATGCGGACGATTATATTGAAGACGAAAGCTGGTACCTTGGCAAAATGGCAGAGACTTTCGAGCTGGCAAAACAAAAAGATGTACTGATAGAAATCAACACAAAATCGTTTACTCGCAAAAACCGATTTTTTCCACACGAACGTAGCTGGAAAACCCTAAAAGACTCAGGATGCGGAATTATAATAAACAGCGATTCGCATTCCGTTGAGCATTATGGTAGTGGATTAGAAGCTGCACGAGAAAGGTTGCTAAGTGTCGGCATAAGGCATACACACATCCTAACGAAAAGTGGGTTTGAATCGATAAATTTATAATATTTAAGCAACGAGTGCAGAGTCTTTAAGCTTTATTGTAACAATATTCCGGCAAAGCAATCAGCCTATGCTTACCTCACACAATGAACATTTACACCAAGAACTTTGTAATAAAAACTTATGCATTATTGTTAATGATATAAATTATGTTGATAAGAACAATAGCAATATTATTAGGACTATTACCAACTGTGCTACAAGCTCAGGTTATTAAGCAAGATAGTATCGACTTGGTGATTGAAAATAAAGCGCAGAAAGAGCTAAAAAGAGATTGGGGCTTATATAGTGACAAAACCTCGCCTTTTGACAAACGCCATCCTAACCGACTACTAATTAGTAGTGGGACTATTGTCGGAGCATCTATTGTTTCTTTTGGCATTCTGTATCTTATGCCCGAATCATTTAGCAATTGGAACAAAGCTGAAATGACAGTAGGTAGCCTTACTAACGACTGGCTGGAGAATGTAAAAACTGGTCCAGTGATAGATAAGGACGATTTATTCCTTAACTGGGTTATGCACCCTTATTTTGGAGGTATATATTACGTGACAGCTCGTTCAGCAGGGCACAAGTGGTACTCCTCTGCCATGTACTCAGTAATAGTTTCGACCTTCTTTTGGGAGTATGGAATAGAAGCTTTTGCAGAAGTACCATCATTGCAGGACTTAATAATTACTCCAGTTTTAGGCTCTGTTGTCGGCGAAGCATTTTATATTGCAAAGAAAAGAATCAAACGCAATAATTACAACTCACTGAATTCCAGAGTATTAGGAAAGCTCTTGCTTTTCCTAATGGATCCTTTAAACGAAATTCAAGACGGTTTTGTTCGTCGCCGAGCTCGAAAAGGCAAAAAAAACTCGTTTCAACTCCATTCAAGTCTTCGTACAGATGCTATAACAGGTCAGTTGACGATGAATATCAGCTTATTTTTCTAGAACTTTAAAGAAAAATTGATAATGATAAAGTTTAATTACGTACTGTTATTGGGAGGAAATATTGGCGACACTAGGCAGACTATAAACTCTGTTCATTCTAAGATTGAAGAATTAGTGGGGAATATAGTCAATGCATCGTCCTTGTACACATCTGAACCTTGGGGATTCGAGGCTCAACAGTGGTTTGTAAACCAAGCGCTTGAGCTTGAGTCAGCACTGACTGCCGAGCAGGTGCTACAAACTACTCAGCAGATAGAGATGGACCTAGGACGCATAAGGATTGCAAACTCAACAAGATTCCATTCTCGTCCCATAGACATTGACATATTGTTTTGCGACAATCACATAATCAACACTCCCTATTTACAATTACCTCATCCTATGTTGCATTTGCGTCGATTCACTTTGTTACCTCTTGCCGAGCTAATGCCTAACTTTATACACCCATTGTTAAATCTTTCAATTGCAGAACTGCTTGACAGATGTCCTGACAAAGGGAATGTGAAGAAGATGTAATCGCTTCAGCCCGACTCGTGCATTGAAGCGCTGTAGCGAGTGCCTTAGGTTGGATAAAACAAAAGTCAGCGGAGAGCTTATTTTTAAGAGATTAGAGCACGTAGCAAGTGTTTCAATGCATATTTTGGCTTTAGGAGATGGACTTACATTCAATACTTCAATTTACAGAGGGGGAGGCAATGAAAATCTAGCAAGAATACTCCTGCCTGAGAGCGTTTAACTTTTTGAACTCATGAACCAAAAAGAAGCTAGACACTATTGCTGCCAAGGTGTCGGCAATTGGGGTACTCATCCAAACGCCGTTAAACCCATAAAAAGTCGGAACAATAAACAATAATGGAATTAGCAGAATAACCTGTCTGAGTAAGGATAACAATGCTGCCAGCCCTGCCTTCCCAATGGCTTGATAGTAGTTTCCGATTATAATCTGAAAACCGATTAGAGGGAACGCTAGAGTAAACACTCGTATTCCTTGAGTTCCTATTTTTAGCACTTCGATACTATCTCTATTAAAAAAACGTATTATTTGTTTTGGAAATATCTGTACGATTGACCAAGCAAGACATGACACCACTGTTGCCAGTATAATAGCAATGCGTAAGGTCTTATACACCCTGTCGAAGCGCTTTGTCGCAAAATTAAAACTGATAATGGGCTGAATAGCCATATTTATAGAGATGATTGTCATAACCATGAGCATCGACACGCTCATTATCACCCCCAAGGCGCTAAGTGCCATGTCGTTTCCATAGCGTACTAGCTGGTAGTTGTATACAAAAAATACAGCACTAGACACCAGCTGCATGGAAAACGGAGCAAAACCAATGGTGAAAATATAAATAATAATTTCTTTTTTCAATTTCATCATTTTGCCCTTTAGCTTTATCACCGACTTACTACTACGAAAATGATAGACAACCCATACGCAGAGAACTATTTGCGAGATAACCGTTGCTAACGCCGCTCCTTCGACACCCTTTTTTAGTATCACTATAAAAAGAAAATCTAATACAATATTCATACCCGCACTAATCAGCATTGAGAACATTGCTACATTGGCACTGCCCTCGGCGCGTATGATATTATTTATTCCATATCCCACAACATTAAAAGTTGTGCCAAACAGGATTATATTCAGATAGTCGAAAGCATAGGAGTATGTGTCTTGTTCAATACCAAAAAGCTTTAGCATAGGTTCTCGCAAACTAAATCCTATCATACTTATAATTACCGACATTATCATTAACAGTACAAAAGCATTGCCCAACACTCGTTCGGCTCGTTTATAGTCTTTTTTTCCTAAGTTAATAGAAACTCGCACTCCAGCACCTGCACCTACAAGCATTCCAAATGCCATCATTATCACCATAATTGGAAAAATGGAGCTAAGTCCTGCCAATGCCTTTGCTCCAACAACCTGCCCAATAAAGATACGATCTACAATGTTGTACAGTGAGTTTATAACTACTCCCGCAAATGCTGGCAAAAAGTATTGCCTAATTAGCTGGGGAATAGGTTTGTATTCTAAATCTTTTACGTTTCCAGATTCAATATTCATATCTCACAAAAGTACATAAAATAGATATATTTGGATTGAAACTTTACTCTAACTTCATGTTTGCAAATTGAGTCAGATTAACTGAAAATACATACTTTTGTATGCTTATAATGAAACGAACCACGAGCTTAGGTCTCACCACAGAAGTGTGATTATACTGGTGAGATACATGTGGCACTACTTGTTTGTTGTGCCTCGTGTGGTGAAATTAGTAAGGATAATAAGTCTACGCAGAATAATAATGGAATTGTAAGTTCCGAAATGTTGACCATTGATATACAAGCTGGCGATGATTTTTATCAATATGTTAACAAAAAATGGCTTGACACCAACCCCATCCCAGCTGACAAAAGCCGACATAGCTGGTTTAATGTTTTGGACGAGTTAAATAAAGAACAAATAAAGGATATCTTTAATGATCTGGCATCAGGAGGAAACTCGCAGAGTCCTATTGCCAAGAAAATTAGCTATTTGTATAATAGTGGGATGGATACTGTCAACATATAAAATGAAGGTGTAAGTAAGCTACAACCCCTCTTGAAGGAAATCAATAACATAAGGGATATTGATGGCGTTGTAGAGCTTGTGGGCTTGCTTCAGAGATATCAGGTGTGCCCTGTTTTTGCTTATTATGTCAGCCCTGACGCTAAAAACAGTATTCAGAATATAGCTGGCATATATCAAAGTGGACTGGGAATGCCCGATAGGGACTATTATTTGCAAAATGACGATAAGTCGGTAGAAATACAAAAAAAAATATAAGGAGTTTCTAACAACAACATTCTCTTTATTGGGCAATGCAGATACTAAGGCAGAGAGTGTCTATAAAATTGAATATGCAATGGCAGAATCATTCAATAGTAGACTTGAAAATCGCAACCCTCAGACCACTTACAATAAAATAAAGGGAAATGAGTTAGTGGAGGTTTATACCGACATTAACTGGAGTGCTTTTTTCAAAGGAATGAAGCTCAACACTCCCAAAGAAGTGAATGTAAACCAGCCAAAATACATTCGGAACTTGGGTAAAATACTTAATAGTTACTTCATTGACGCATGGAAGGGACTACCTTGCGGCTTGTACGGTGAGCAACTTTATGGGCTATTTGCCAAATGCATACTCGGAAGCAAGCTTTGATTTTTATGGCAAGACTATCAGCGGACTAAACGAAAGAGAGCCGCAATGGAAGCGTGTGCAAAGCGCTACCAATAGAGCATTAGGAGAAGCCATAGGACAAATATATGTCGAAAAATATTTTCCAAAAGAAGCAAAAATTCGTATGCTAGAGTTGGTCGAGAACTTGCGCTTTGCATTTTTAGCGAGAATTAAAAACCTTGATTGGATGGGAGCCGAAACTAAGATAAAAGCTGAGGATAAGCTAAAATCAATAACAGTCAAAATAGGGTATCCAAATAAGTGGCGAGACTACTCGGCATTAAATATTGTTGACAATTTCTATCTTGCCAATGCCTTGTCTTCAGCAGAGTTTGATTTTGATTTTGAAGTCTCGAAAATTGATAAACCTGTTGACAAAGATGAATGGCACATGCTTCCTCAAACTATTAACGCATATTATAACCCTACTGCCAATGAAATTGTATTTCCTGTTGCAATATTGCAAGCTCCATTTTTCGACTACACTGCCGACGATGCTATTAATTATGGAGCTATCGGTGTTGTAATAGGTCACGAAATGACACACGGATTTGATGATAGTGGTTGCCAGTTCGATAAATTTGGAAATATAAATAACTGGTGGACTCCCGAAGATTCCATCAAATTCAAAGAAAGAACACAGGCATTAGTGGAACAATATAACTCATTCGTTGTGATAGATACACTACACGCCAATGACAAGCTGACTTTGGGCGAAAATATCGCAGACCTCGGCGGAGTGAACATTTCCTACGATGCCTTCAAAAATGCCACCAAAGGACAAGACGATAGCAGTCTGATTAATGGACTTACTCCCGACAGAGATTTTTTGTCAGCTACGCGAAAATCTGGGCTACACATATTCGTGACGAGGAAGCCATGCGTTTAACTAAAATAGACCCTCACTCAATGGGGAGATTTAGAGTAAATGGAATAGTTCCCAACGTGGATGTCTTCTATGATGTATTCGATGTTGATGTTAGCGATGAGATGTACAAAAAAGCCGAAGACAGAATAAAGATTTGGTAAGAACAAAGGCAATGTTATTTTCATAAACCCTGATTATGCTCTGGAACACCGTGGCGAATGATTCAAGCTCGATAAAACAAGAGGTTTGGTGAACGAAGTCTACCACCGCTACGGTGAGTAAAACAAAAGCCAGCGGAGCGTTTGTCTTGAAGAGGTTGGACACGTAATAGGTAAGCTAATGCATATACTGGGTTAAACACTGGAAAAAGAAAATAGTGTCTCGTGGGGGACACGTATTCTATTCCAGTGTCCTTTATCAATGCTTGTCCATAATGTCAGGAGTCTGGGCTAGAATGGTAAGTATCAAGGCTTGCCACTCTGTATGTTGGGGATTTGAGTAGGAGCAAAGCTCTGAGTCCGTTTTTAAGCCCCAAAGAATAGGCATTATTAACGCAGATATTTAACCTTATAGACGGTCTCTAATTATTGTTTTTGGAGATTTATCTCTTCTTTGCGCCCCTTGTTGGATATTGATATTTTTAACGTAGTATGACTTTCTGTTGCCATGCCTGTCCAAACAGTACCGTCGGGCTTCGTGAACTCTACATTGTATATGCCCGAGACATCCGAAGATTTCAGCTTTGCAACCGGCTCTAATTTTTTATAACCTCTACTTTCTCCGTTTATAATTACCAAAGTTTTATCATCTCCCACAGTGTTCTGTAAATCAAATATATAAGAATCGCCAAAATAAATCTGCTGAGTTCTATATTCTAGAGTTTCGGCAGAGATAGGAGTAGCTGGTACAATGACACTCGCTGGCACTACGTTTGCTTGTATTCCTGTGAAATTATTTGTCGGCAAATTAACCTTTGTATAATCTGCCATAACTGGCAGGTCATAAAGCTTTTTCAAGGCATCTGCAATAGCCTCTCCATAACCCACTTTAAAATCCTTAGAAACACCAACTCCTTCATGCGACCATATTATATTATTCATGCAGTCTGAAAATTCCACATTCACTTTACATTTGAACATTGAGTTAACTTTGCTAATTCGCGCAAACAGTACTTCGCAAGGAGCTAGTGAGCTCTCGTCGTTTTTATACGTTGTGCTAATACCTTTGGTTCTCAAAGTAGATTCAAGCGCCGAGCTAACAAGATATGGATTAGGTCTATCGCCAATTGTAGGCGACATCAATGGTAGCACAACCAGCTTATAATTTTCTTGGGCATAGACAGAACTTAATACAAAAACACTCAAAGCAAGCAACAAAATCTTTTTCATCTCTATTTTTCTTATAATAATTAAAATCGACACACTTATAAAATAATGCATTGCATCAGTAGGTGCGACAGCAAATATACTAAGTCTTTTCTAAGTACATGACAAAAAATTAAAAACTTCTATTTAGTTTTGTTTATCACTATGATTCAAAAGCACTTGACAAATATAATCTAGTCCGTATTTGAATATGCTCTTTGCTTCTCTGCCATGGGCTTTTATCTCTATTTTCTTTACCTCGTCATTCAAATATATTCCGACTGTATAACACCAAACAAATGCTATCATTACTAGTAGAAGGAGCTTTTCTACTCTATCGATTTGGTTCAGATGCGTCTTCTCTATGTTAAAACCACTTGTTTTCATGGCTCTAAAGCAGGTTTCAATCTGCCATCTTTTCTCGTAGTTTTCTTGTGCCAATTCCGGTTTGTTGAAAGATACTATAATCAAGAAAGTCTTCCCCTTATCCCTTTCAACAATCTTCCCTCCCGACAGGTAACATAACTGATTGCCCAAGCGAATAATATGCGGATAATGGTAGTATTCCCCGGTTTTCAGGTGGTTGAATAGCCAAAATACTTTTACGTCCTTGCCTTTTCTAGGTAAATAAACCTTGAAGTTGTTCCGTATCTGGATAT
>JBKECH010000126.1:0-5297 GCA_047974415.1 Bacteroidales bacterium
ACGCGCAAAGAGCAATAACCGGGAAGGTTATTGACGACCAGGGGCTTGGCGTTGCAGGAGCTTCGGTAGTGCAAAAAGGGACGGTCAAAGGCACTATTACAGATGCCGACGGCAACTACTCGCTAACAGTCCCAGAGGGAGTAGTCCTGCAAATTTCCTTTATGGGAATGAAAACGCAGGAAGTGACGGTAGGAACTCAAAGTGTTATTGACATTACTATGAAACCCGATGCAATCGGGGTTGATGAGGTGGTGGTGACGGCCTTAGGAATAAGAAGGGAGCAGAAAGCCTTAGGATATTCAGTATCTAAGATAAAATCAGTTGATATCGTAAAGGCTAGTAATGACAATATCATGCGCTCGTTATATGGCAAGGCGCCAGGTTTACAGATTTCATCAAATTCAGGCTCTTCAACTTCTGCCGTTAAAATTAATATTCGAGGTGTCAACTCTCTTGGAGGCAATAACCGACCACTGATATTAGTTGACGGTATTCCTATCGTTGATAATGGAGGGCAGTACTCGGGAAGAAATCAAACTGATCCAGGCTCCCCAATCAATGACATTAACCCTGAGGATATAGAGTCTTTTAACGTTCTGAAAGGTGCTAATGCGGCGGCTCTGTATGGGTCTCAAGCTGCTAATGGAGTTATCCTTATTGAGACAAAGAAAGGTGCTAGATCACAAGGTATAGGAGTCACTTTCTCCACATCGTCAAGTTTTGAGAATGCAGTTATTTACGAGAATTTGCAGAATGAGTTTGGAGCAGGAAGGGATGGGGTGTTATATCAAGTTGCCGATGCGAATGGGAAGCCTTACTATGTATATCCTGGGGCTATTGATCCATTGACTGAAACAGCTCCAGTGAGCTCTACAAACATGAGTTTTGGCGCACGCATGGACGGGCAAAATACTCTATGGTGGGACGGACATATGCGACCATATTCACCACAAGTAAACAATGTGAAAAATATTTATCGACAGGGTATTACGTCAAACAATACTGTGGCGATAGAGAATGCATGGAATAAGGGTTCGTATCGCGCTGCTTTTACAAGAAAAGATTATCAATCAGTTATTGATGGCCACAAACAAGGAAGTAATACAGCAAGTATTGCTCTGAATACTCAACTTCACAAACGTTTAAAACTAACAACGACACTTAATTATTTTAACATAAACACTACTAATCGTCCGATTCGTACTGACAGGATGGTAAATTATGGATTCCCACGATCTGAAATAACTCAGATGCTAAGGGACAATACTGTAAATCCTGACGGATACCTATATACTGACGAAGCCTATAATACCAACAGCAATGTGCGAAATAATGTGATGTTTCCTTTGTTTTGGATTATGAAACAGCGCAATAATACGGATCTTAAAAACAGACTGTTGGCCAATGCTGAATTAACTTTTACAGCAACAGATTTTTTGTCATTCAGACTAAAAGGTGGAGGTGATTTGGGTTTTACCGAGAAAGAAAATAAGGATCCTTGGCAGAGTAATGAACGCAATGGTTCTCGCTACAGGAAAGACACAGAAAAATACGCAAAGACTTATTACGAGACAATGGCAATGTTTAATAAGAAGGTGCATGAAAATTGGACATTGAGTGCCAATGTTGGGTGGAGTTACAATGTTAATAAAAATACAAATGTGTGGAGTTCTACTGCTGGAGGTTTAAATATTAGAGATTGGTATAGCCTAGCAAATACGGTAAACACAAGAAGCTCTAGTGGCTCTAGAGGAGAAGATCGTTTGATGGCATTATTTGGCTCAGGTACTGTAAACTTTAAGGACTTTAATTTCTTTGAATTCACTTATCGATACGACCAGTCCTCTATTCTACCTCCAGAAAGTAACAAATATGATTATTGGTCAGTCAGCAATAGTTTTGTTTTTAGTGATGCATTTACAATGCCTGATTTTTTCTCTTTCGGAAAGGTTCGTGCATCATATGCCCTTGTAGGGTTACCAGGATCTCGCTATTATGCAAATGATACTTATACATACGGAACCTTTAACGGAGTTACAATCAACTCATTCAACTCATCGGTCCCCCCAATAAATTTAAAGCGCGAGATGCAAAGAGCTGTTGAATTTGGTTTGGAAACATGGTTTTGGAATCGTCGTTTTGGGTTAGATCTAACATACTTTCACAATAAAAACTACGACAATATTCTGTCACTAACTGTTCCTCCTTCATCAGGGGCTGAAAATTTAAAAGCCAATGCGGGAGAAATGGTAAATAGTGGTATAGAGATAGCTCTTAATTTAGTACCTATACAGACGGACAACTTTATTTGGCGTTCAACTATTAACTTTTCTACCATTAAAAACAAAGTGATAAGGTTAACTGATGAAATAAATGACTTCTATACTATTGGAGACCCATGGGGAATACAATTTAGGAGTGAGGTCGGGGGGAGCTATGCGGACATCTATACTTACACATGGGAACGTAATGAAAAAGGAGAAAAATTAGTAGATGATAATGGATATTGGATACAAGGTACCGAGTATAAAAAGGTTGGAAATGGGCTGCCTGATGGTTTTGGTGGGTGGTTAAATGATTTCACTTTTAAGAATTTCACTTTTAACATTGCATTAGATTATACTTTTGGAGGAGATATTGTTTCTCAAACAAATTTATGGGGGAAAGGGTATGGGCGCTTAGCATCCTCATTGGCAGGGAGAGATGAAGCTAATGGAGGCTTGCCATACTATCGTCAGAGCGATGGCTTGGGAGGCTACAGTTTGATACAGCTGCCTAATCACGCTGTTGCTTCCATACCATCGGACGCTTATAATGATCCGAATTTGTTGAACGATGAGAAAATAGTATATCACGATGGTGTTATTCTTGAAGGAGTCAAATCCGATGGGAGTTCTAATACGACTATAGTATCGGCAAGCGACGCTTACTCAAATAGTTATGCTATGTTTAATTCTGAGGATGGAGTTTTTGACAACTCGTATGTAAAAGTGCGAGAAATGTCATTAAGCTATCGCATTCCTCCTCAGATAGCATCGAGGCTAGGAATGCAAAATGCGTCAGTTGGTGTTTTTGGACGTAACTTATTTTACATATACAAGAGTGTTCCAAATATAGACCCTGAATCATCTATGGGTACTGAAGGTAGTAGCGCTTACTTGGAGATTACCCCCTACCCATCAACAAGGAGTTTTGGATTTAATTTCAGGTTTGCTTTCTAATAATAAAGAAAATGGGATTTACTAAAATTAAAAATGTACATATGAAAAAAATAATATTAAACATAGTCGCAAGTATGATGCTCCTGATGAATTCCTGCAACAATATGGAGGACTATTTTTTAAACCCGGATAAATCGGTAGAAACGAAGATTGAATATTTATGGACACAAGGCTTGGTTAACTCAAACTTTAGACTTAATGCTAATGTTGCCTACACAATAAATTATGAGCGCATTGCCTATTGGACAGATCTTAGTTGTTTTGATGTTTCAGTACCTGCGCTAATGGACTTATCCAAGCCAGGTGGAAATGTAAGTACTTCAAACGATATTGGATATTGGAATCGCTACTACAAGTCCATAATGCCATCTTACATAGAAGCAGAACGTATCTATAAAGAAGAGTTGAGTGGTGCTGAGAGAGTTGATTATGACGTGTATATGAATATTATAAAGATCTGTAAAGCATTAGAAACCTCTATAGCTACCGACCTTTTTGGAGATATGCCATATTCCGAAGCTTTCACTGCACGTTCTGACGATCAAATTATATTCCCGAAATTTGACACCCAGCAGTCTATTTACTATGCTATTCTTGCAGATTTAAAAACTGCCGTTAATGGTTTAGCAGACATAGTATTAAACCAAAGTGAGGCGCAAAAAGCATTGCCAACACAAGATTTAATTTACAACGGTGATATTTCAAGATGGCGTAAATTTGCAAACTCCTTACGTCTACGTTTGGCAATTCGCATCTCAGATATTGATGCAACTAAAGCAAAAGAGGTGATAAATGATTTAGCAGCCCAAGAATTGATCGAGAGTAATTTCGATAATACAATTTTTGCTGCTGAGGGTCCAGATGGATTGAATGGAATTGGAGAAGCGTACGGTTTATCCAATCGTACGCATTATGATTTTAGGCAGTATCGTGATACTTACGCTCCTGCACTTTTTGTGGATGAAATGAGTCGCACTAATGATCCTCGCTTATCTATTACCTATAGTTATGCTAATTCTGCAGAGGCTTATGTCGGATTTTCAAATGATCCTCGTCAGGTACCATCAAATTTAAATACTAATTCCATATCGATACTTGACACTCTAACATTTGAGGAAAATATTGCTTTCCCTGGCATTGCTATGACAGCATCAGAGGTTCATTTCCTAAAAGCAGAAGCTATTAAACTTGGCTTTATGAGAGGGGATGCAGAAGATGAATATAAGAAAGGTGTTCGAAGTTCAGTCGAGTTTTATTTTTGGCTGCGTAACTTAAACACTAATGCACAAGTTGCTACGCCATATCCAGCAGATATAGATGCCTTCATTATTAGAACGGGCTACACTGATGCCAAGGCGCTAGAGTCTATATGGATGCAAAAGCGCATTCATCTTGGAATAAGTATGCCATTTGAATCGTGGAGTGAATTTAGACGCACAGACTTCCCAAAGCTGTCAAGATATGTGCAAGGAGGGACTTATTACAGGCGTCCAGTGCGATTTTTATACAGTACTGACGAAAGTGTTCAGAATAGTGAAAATTTTGAATCTTACAGGAATACAACCCAAAATGATAGAGTGTGGTGGGATGTCGTCAATCCTCAAGAAATAAACTGAAATTTAAGGGAGGATCTAAGTTGATCTGTAGATGCAAATTGTAACTCCTTATTTTCTAACTCAAATACAGTATAGGCTGTTAGTAAGAAATATTGGTAATTTGTATTTAGAATCTGTCTATAAAGTCCAACATCTGTGTTACACTTGCTTTGCGAGTTGGTCATTTACACAAGCAGAGACGCCCAATTTGGGCGTCTCTGCTTCCAATTCATAAACTCCCAGTATCCAAAACGGTAAGTTTTGATATTTAACTTTATAGTTCAGATTCTTGGTATTATAGCTGGGCTATATTTTGGTGTGCCTATCCATATAATATTGAAATATAGATGCATTACTTTTCTTTTGCGTATTAACAAAATGTTGCTTAACTTGCGGACTGAAAGACACGCTTGAGTGTCGATGGAAATATAATTTTTACTGTGTAATACATTGTTATTCAATTGTTTAAATATTGCTTTTG
>JBKECH010000117.1:0-7853 GCA_047974415.1 Bacteroidales bacterium
ACGCGCAAAGAGCAATAACCGGGAAGGTTATTGACGACCAGGGGCTTGGCGTTGCAGGAGCTTCGGTAGTGCAAAAAGGGACGGTCAAAGGCACTATTACAGATGCCGACGGCAACTACTCGCTAACAGTCCCAGAGGGAGTAGTCCTGCAAATTTCCTTTATGGGAATGAAAACGCAGGAAGTGACGGTAGGAACTCAAAGTGTTATTGACATTACTATGAAACCCGATGCAATCGGGGTTGATGAGGTGACTGTGGTGGCTTTTGGAAAGCAGCAGAAAGAGAGCGTTATAGCTTCTATTACGACGGTTAGGCCAGCAGAGCTAAAAGTGCCGAGTAGTAACCTTACTACAGCACTTGCGGGAAAGATGGCAGGGATTATTTCATATCAGCGTAGTGGTGAACCAGGAGAAGATAATGCGGAATTTTTTATTAGAGGGATTACAACTTTTGGCTCAGGGAAAAAGGACCCGTTGATATTGGTGGATAATGTGGAGTTAAATTCAGATGATTTGTCGAAACTTAATCCTGATGATATTGAGAGTTTTTCTATTCTGAAAGATGCCTCGGCGACAGCGCTTTATGGAGCGAGAGGTGCTAATGGGGTAATATTGATTACAACAAAAGGAGGGGTTGAAGGGCGAGCACAACTTTCTGTTCGTTTTGAAAACTCTTTTTCCGCACCAACTCAAACTATGGATCTTGTAAATCCATTGGATTACATGACATACCATAATGAGGCTGTTCGAACTCGTGATCCATTGGGAGCTTTGCCGTATTCAAACTCTAAAATAGAAAACACTATAAATGGAACAAATCGTTATGTCTATCCAGCGACCGATTGGGTCAATTTGCTGACAAAAGACTATACATCGAATCAGCGCTTGAATCTTAATTTAAAAGGAGGTGGAAAGGTTGCTCGTTATTACATTGCAGGAGCATTCAGTCAAGATAATGGTATATTGGAAGTGGATAATAGAAATAATTTTAATAATAATATTGATTTAAAAAAGTATCTACTTAGATCTAATGTTGATATCGATGTGACAAAATCAACAAAGGTGGTTATTCGTATGCATGGAACATTCGATGATTATACTGGACCAATTGAAGGGGGTAGCGAACTTTTCCGTAAATCCCTTCGTGCAAATCCTGTACTTTTTCCTCCGTATTATCCTGCCGATGAGGCAAATGAATATACTGAGCATATTCTGTTTGGGAATTTTGGGCAGGAAGGGAATTATCTAAACCCTTATGCGGATATGGTTAAAGGATACCGAGAGTCTAGCAATACTGTATTGCTAGCACAATTAGAACTAGAACAGGATTTGGATTTTATTTTAAAAGGACTCCGTGCTCGGATTCTAGGGAATACTGTTCGTCGGTCTGGATTTAGTCTTTCTCGTGCCTATGCTCCTTTCTTTTATGCTGTTGGTAATTACGATAAGGAAGACGATACTTATAAACTTAGTCCGATTAACCCTAATGGAGGAAGGGAGTATCTGGATTATAACGAAGGTAACAAAACAGTTAGTAGCTCGCAGTACTTGGAGGCATCGCTCTCGTATAACAAAAAAATACAAGAGGTGTACAGTGTTTCGGGAATGATGGTTATGACTGCCCGAGAGTCTCTTTCTGGCAATGCAGGCGACTTGCAAAGTTCGTTACCATTTCGCAACTTAGGATTAGCAGGGCGTTTTACGTTTGGTTATGATTCTAGGTATTTTATTGAAGCCAACTTTGGTTACAATGGATCTGAAAGGTTTAATAAGAAACATCGTTTCGGATTTTTTCCATCCGCAGGATTGGGGTGGGTGGTTTCCAATGAACCATTCTATAATGAGGCATGGAAGCGTGTAGTATCCAACTTAAAGCTTAAAGGTACTTATGGTTTGGTGGGCAATGACCAAATAGGAGCTGCAAGTGACCGCTTTTTCTACCTTTCTAACGTTAATTTAGATAATGGAGGCAGAGGCTATCAGTTTGGAAGTAATTTTAATTATAGTCGCCCAGGAGTGTCTATTAGTCGTTATGCAGATCCTAATATTAGTTGGGAAACAGCTTATAAAACAAACATTGGCGTAGAAATGGGGCTGTTCCAAAAAGTTAATATTCAGGCCGAATATTTTACAGAAACGCGTAAAAATATTTTACAGACGAGGGCAGATATTCCCTCGTCAATGGGTTTGCAAGCTATTCCTTCTGCAAATATTGGCGAAGCATCTGCGGAAGGAGTTGATATCTCTGTTGATTATAACCATTATCTAACTCAGGACTTATGGATTACAATGAGGGGTAACTTTACTTATGCTGATAACCGATTCAAATTTTATGAAGAGCCAGATTACAGTGCTACTCCTTGGAGAAGTCGGATTGGACAGAATATTTCTCAGAGGTGGGGTTATGTTGCTGAACGCCTTTTTGTTGATGAGGAGGATGTGCGAAATTCTCCACAACAATTTGGTGATTATATGGCTGGTGATATTAAATATAAGGATATAAATAAAGACGGATCTATTGATGATCGGGATATGGTTCCTATTGGGCATCCTACAAATCCTAAAATTATCTATGGCTTTGGAGCCTCTATAGGCAATGATCGGTTTGATTTTTCTTTCTTCTTTCAGGGCTCGGCGATGTCTTCATTTTGGATAGATTATGCTGCTATGACTCCATTCTCTGATACACAGAGTGGCGCGATTGGAAATAATGCAATGGCTCAGTTTATCGAACAAAGCCATTGGTCGGAAGAGCATCGTGATATCTATGCAACATGGCCTAGATTATCTACATATGCCATTGAGAATAACAAAAAGAGTAGTACCTGGTTTATGCGTAATGGGGCCTTCCTGCGCCTGAAGTCGGCAGAGTTAGGCTTCAAGCTTCCTAAAAGATGGATGGATCCTATTGGTTTTTCACTTTGTAGAATTTATGCAAGCGGAACAAATCTACTGACGTTTAGTAGATTCAAACTGTGGGATCCAGAAATGGGGGGAAGTGGCTTGGGCTACCCTATTCAAAGGGTTATTAATGTAGGTATCCAGTTTTCACTATAGTCTTAAATAAACTCACATTATGAAGAAAAAAATATATATACTACTGATATTATCAATCCTTCTTTCGTGCAAGGATTATCTTGATGTTATTCCAGATAATATCGCAACAATAGACCATGTTTTTAATAACCGCAATAATACAGAGAAATTCTTATTTACCTGTTATAATAGGTTACCTAGAGTTACATCGACGAGTCAAACCATTGGTTTTCTTGCTGGAGATGAATTTTGGGTATACCCAAAAGGCACAGGTCAGATTGAAAAGCGACTCGGAGGAACCAATGTGTGGGATATAGCTCTTGGCGAGCAAAACATCAATGAGCCTAAATGTAATTATTGGGATGGTAGAGCAGGAGGACAGCCTCTTTTTCAGGCTATTAGGGATTGTAATATTTTCTTGGAAAATAGTCATAAGCCCCAAGACTTGGATGAATACGAGCGTGTTATATGGGATGCTGAAGTTAAGGTGCTAAAGGCCTACTATCACTACTTCCTATTGCAACTGTATGGTCCAATCCCAATCATAGATAAAAGTATTGATGTCTCGGCAAGCACCGATGAGGTAAGAGTAGATCGTCAACCAATTGATGACGTAGTCGATTTTATTGTTGACCTAATTGATGAAGCTGCTCCAAATCTACCTGTCAAAGTGATGAATGATGTAGAGGAGTTAGGTCGTGTTACTCGTCCAATTGCCCTTAGTATTAAAGCGAAAGTTTTAACTCTAGCTGCTAGCCCTTTATTTAATGGAAATGCAGATTACTCTGATTTTAATGAAAAAGCTGGGGCTGAATTATTTCCAACAGAGTTTAAGCAAGAAAAGTGGCGTCGGGCTGCAACGGCGGCTAGAGAAGCGATTGAGATTGCTGAAGAGGCTGGGGCTAGATTGTTTTCATACCAAGATGTATTTCATAATCTGAGTGATTCGATAACTACTCAAATGAGTATCAGGCAGAGTGTCTGTCAGAAGTGGAATGCCGAGATTGTTTGGGGTAGCACCGAAGATGTGAATGGTCTTCAGGCGATTTGCATGCCCAAGCTGAGTCCTCAGAATAACTTCTGGGAAGTTAGAAGCTTGTTGGCACCAACCCTTAGGGTGGCGGAACAGTTTTATAGCAATAATGGTGTTCCCATTGAGGAGGATTCTTCTTGGAAATATGATCGTCGCTACAAAACAAGAGTGGCAAAAGAGAAGGAGTGCTATTATATTAAGGAGGGGTATGAAACGGCCGAACTGAATTTTGATCGTGAGCCACGCTTTTATGCATCACTTGGTTTTGATGGAAGTGCTTGGTATGGAAATGGTCGTCTTGATGATAAGAACCCTTTTTACTTGGAAGCTAAACGGGGAGAGTTTGCGGGCTTCAAAACGGTGGAAGACTACTCGATTACAGGTTATTTTGCTAAGAAACTAGTGAATTACGAGAGTGCCTTGACAGGTAATTCTATGACAATGGAGCGCTACGCATTTCCTATTATAAGACTTACAGATCTTTATCTATTATATGCAGAAGCGCTAAATGAGGCTGAAGGTCCAAGTGAGGAGGTTTATACTTACATAGATCTGGTCCGGAATCATGCTGGTCTTGATGGTGTAATTTCTAGCTGGAAAACTCACTCGTTTTTTCCCGATAAACCCACAACAAAAGAAGGACTGAAAGAAATTATTCAGAAAGAGCGTCTAAATGAGTTGGCTCTTGAAGGTCATCGTTTTTGGGATATGAGGCGTTGGAAATTGTTAGAAGGAACAATGAATGAGCCTATTCGTGGTTGGAATATTCACGAGGAGAATACTGAATATTATTATCAGCCAGTTATTCTGTTCAGTAGAGAATTTAACTACAGAGACTATTTATGGCCAATAAGGTTAAGCACCATTTTAACCAATCCTGCTTTAGTGCAAAATCCAGGGTGGTAATAGTCTGTTAAAAAGTAATCAATAAAAACTTGTAAAAATGAACTATAATAATAAAACTACACTGCAACCTTGTCTGTATTGGTATACAATATTGAAGGGGTGCTATTCTAATAAATCGAAAGTTTTTCCTTTCTCTTGGATTTTGTTAATGATGAATTTGTTGATGGTCGGTTGTATGAAGGAAGATGATATTGGACAACAACCTTTAGATAGTCTTCCTCCGTCAGCGCCTCTTAATGCGCAGGTAGAGAATTTAAACGGAGGCGCTATGATTAGTTATACAATCCCCGATGAAGAAGATTTACTTTATATAAAAGCTGTTTATGATATTAACGGACAGATACGAGAATCTAAATCGACTGTTTATTCAAATCGTTTAGAAGTCAGTGGTTTTGGAGATACTCTGACGCACGAGGTGCAATTGATAAGCGTTGATCGAAGTCGTAATGAATCGGAACCTCTTTTGGTTAGGGTTAAGCCACTGACTCCGCCCATAAAGTTGATTTTTAAATCATTTAAAATGATTAATGCTTTCGGTGGGGTGCAGCTTTCATGGGAGAACAAAGCCAATGCAAATGTTATTATTTCACTTATGGCTGCAGACTCTACAGGGACACTTCGAGATGCTGAAAATATTTATACTAGCGTTGAAGGTGGTAAGTATTCATTAAGAGGATTTGATACCTCGGAGCGTAAGTTTGCGGTATATGCTCGCGATCGCTGGGATAATTATTCTGATACTTTGGTCGCATCCATAACTCCTTACTTTGAGCGAAAACTAGATAGGACTATGTTTAAAGCTATTAAACTTCCTGGTGACGCATCGACCACAAACTGGTCTGTTAGTAATATCTGGGATGATATAGTGAATGTTAGTAGTGGTTTCTGGCACTCCTCTGCTGATGATAGTCTTCCATTGATGATAACATTCGATTTGGGAGTGGATGCGCAATTAAGTCGCTATAAACTGTGGCATCGCCCTCAGTTCTACTATACCCATAATAATTTAAGAAAATGGGAGGTGTATGGTAGTAGTTTCCCAAATCCAGATGGTTCTTTGGATGATAGTTGGGTGCTCCTTAGTAGCGATGAGTCTTACAAACCTTCTGGAGATGGGCCTATTACTAATGAAGATACTGAATATGTTAGTCAGGGCGAAGAATTTGAATTTCCTGTTGAGAATCCCTCTGTGCGATATATTAGAGTTGTTATCAATGCTAATTGGAGTGGGGGGTCGATTGGGCAAATATCAGAAATGGCATTCTGGGGAGATATTGTAGAATAAACTTTTTAAAAATAAAATACAAATAGATGAAATATTTAACATATCTGGCAACTATTCTCTTGCTGGTTGCCTGTGCAGAAATGAATGATCTGCATCAGAAATACTTGGATGAAGGGGAAACGATATATACTGGGCGCGTAGATTCTATCCAAGTTAAGCATGGGAAAGAGCGTCTTAAATTAAGCTGGCAAATTAATGCCGATCCCAAAATTATTGGATGTAAAATATTTTGGAATAATAGAAAAGACTCGGTTGTTACAGATGTGCATCCTAATAGGGTAGGAGTAACACTGATGGAACAACTCATTAATCTCTCAGAAGGTAGCTATGTTTTTGAATTTATAACATTTGATGACAATAATAATTCTTCGCTGAGTGTTGTGAAGTCAAGTGATGTATACGGTTCAAAGTATGAGCAGGCCCTGTTATCGAGGCCGATTGTGAGTCTTGATGCTAGTCGGGATAGCGCAGTTATAAAGTGGTCTAAAGTTGATAATTCGATAGGGGTTCTATTTAAGTATACAAACCGAGTTGGAGACGAAGTTGAGCGCTATGTATCGAAGGATGATAATCAGACTGTTATCTATGATTATGCTGTTGGTAGCGAATATAGCTATCAGACAATGTATATGCCCTCAGAAACAGCTATTGATACGTTCTATTCTGCTCCTTATAATAAAAAATTTCCGAGCGCGGTGAAGCTCAATAATTCTGATTGGGAGGTAGTATTTGCGTCAAGCGAAGAGTCTACAGATGGTCAGGCATTGGCAATTTTAGACGGCAATAAAAACACATTCTGGCATAGTCAGTGGAGAGGAGGAGCTCCAGACATGCCACATACTATTATCATTGATATGAAAGACAAGGTGGAGGTTATGGGTGTGGATATATTCAGACGTTTAAATAACAAAGACACAAAAAAAGTAGAATATGAAATAAGTCTGGATAATAAAAATTGGACTAGTATTGGAAATGTTAGTTTTCCAAACAATAAAAATCCGAATAATAAAGAGCTTATGTTACAAGAACTGGTTAAAGGGCGATATCTGAAAATAATTGTTTCTGAGAGTAATAGTTATCCCCATGCGAGCTTGTCTGAAATAGTTGTTTATGGGAGGTTTTAAGCTTGCTTTGTCAGCGTTAAAGTTTCACATAAATAGAATCTGTCTATAAAGTCCAACATCTGTGTTACACTTGCTTTGCGAGTTGGTCATTTACACAAGCAGAGACGCCCAATTTGGGCGTCTCTGCTTCCAATTCATAAACTCCCAGTATCCAAAACGGTAAGTTTTGATATTTAACTTTATAGTTCAGATTCTTGGTATTATAGCTGGGCTATATTTTGGTGTGCCTGTCCATATAATATTGAAATCACTACTGTCCGCTAAAATAAAATTCAGTCAATATATCTTTCGTAACTTTCACATAATCAATGTTCGTTATCCGTCTTTTCAAAAGTAAGCCCCCTCCATTTCGGGGAATAAAGAATTTTGATATCTCATTCTATTTTGATATGATACTGCTTTCCAGCAGGCTTCAGGCTCTTCTAAAAACTCGTAAATATTGATATAGCACATTAATTGATGGCGTATGA
>JBKECH010000140.1:0-5019 GCA_047974415.1 Bacteroidales bacterium
AATGTCCAAACTTGGCGACATTGCAGCCACACAAACTTGTCAGTGTCATACACCTTTCCTTCTCTGTCGAGGCAGGTAAAAAACCCCCCACACTCTTTATCAATAGAGTTTTTCATCCACCACGGGATGACATCATCAAGCAATCCTGATTGATATTTATTGATATAATTTTCCAAAGTTTCGTTTTTCATCATTTCCCTTAAACTGTACTTGTCTGTTTATTTTTAATACTGCAAATCAAGAATAGTTTTCATATTTTTTATTATTTTAGAGTTGTTTTCATTATTTTATTGACAATATTGATAATACAGGAAAGTGGTCTGACGGATAATAATCGCCCTCGTAATCGGCAATAATTTTATACGCCACACAGCCTTCAATATTCCTAGCAAAGACATGATCTATATGATATCCTTTCGTTCTCGAGTTGACTTCAAACCCCGAATTACTAAAGACAGGACCTGAAGGTATTGTTGAACAAATGTCTTTTGTTTCGGTTAGCGCCATATCCGATGATAGGTTTGCAATAATTTCATAGGAGCCATTGCCTGGATAAGCATTGTAATCTCCCACGCAGATTATGACAGCATCTTTCCCAGCTATCTCCTCTAATTTCTTAAGCATTAGTTCTGCTCCTTTTATCCGACTATCCTCATCTGTTGACCAATGTGTATTAAACACATAAAATTCACTTCCACCAACTGCTGTCTCTTTAAACTTTGCCCAAACACACATTCTATTATACACATCGATTGTGCTCCCCTCGCTAAAACCAATATTAGGCTCAGAAGGATTATTGGAGTACCAAAAAACACCTCGATCGAGTAAAGAGAATTTGTCTCGATTATAAAAAATAGGATTCAAACTTTGATACAACGCAGCCTCCGTTTCTTCTTTTCCATCGTCCATGCCGTATCCAATATAGTCATATCCTTCCAATTGGGTGCTAATATATCGGGCTTGATTTTTAAACGCTTCTTGCACTCCGATGATGTCAGGATTATGGCGATCTAAAAGGTTTATTAAACTAGCACGCCGATATGACCACTGTTTGGGTCCGCTAGTTGCTTTATCCCAAAGAATATTAAATGTCATTACATTCAGCTGCCCTATCTCCAATGTTGGGGCAGTAGTTGTTTTCAGACTTTTCATCTCTACAACATTCCCATCGACTTGAATTACTAGCTCATATGTGTATTTTTTTTTCGACTCCAACAAACAAGAACTAGGCGACCAAGTGCCAATAATATCATCTTTTAAGCGAAATGTGATTATCGCATCTTTTAAGTTATCACCAGGCATGAGAATTGAATTACTCACGACACTATTTGCAGACGCCAAGCTTATGAACGGACTGATCTCTCCCACTCTGTCACCCCGTGTAATAATACCATTAGCGAGATTACATGCTCCTTCCGTATGTAGTCCTGCAATTGATATGGTAAGATCTTCAATCGTTCCTATAGCTTCTTCAGCCGAAACTTGGAGTGTCAACTGAGATAGAAGATGACTAAAATAAAGGCTCACAACTCCATTTTCGCCACTCGTACCACAAGCATTATTTGAGTACAAGAGGTCGATCTCCGTTTGGTTCGACTGGTCGGCAGTGCTAATCGAGTAGGTATTGTTAGTCAAATTTTCTTGATAAGGATAATACGCAATAAAATCAACACCTGAGCTATTAGTTGGCAATGTGATTCCATTAGTTTTTGCTAAAAAATTACCAGCCCCATCAGTAGTAATGTACTTCACATTTTCAGCATCTGTATATAAGCTGGAGTTCGATAGTTCTTCGCCAGCTTTTTTCATGTAGATGCCGATAGCGTCGCCAGCATCCCAACTTGCGCCAGATGCTTTTGTTGAAAGCTCTGTTTCATGCCTTGTCGAAAATTGCAGAATTTCTTGCTCGGAAGTTATCTTTTCCAACTCTGTTTTTTCCTCACAAGAAGCAATTATCAAAATCAAACTAACAACTAACAAGAATTTCATGCGTTTCATTACTAAGATTTTATTTGATTTAGTGGCTTAATCCTTCACACATCGCACAGATGCTCCCATACTACCTCGATAAGTAGTCACTTTAAAGGCTGTCGAATTAGAAACATATCTACATGTAGCTCGAACTTGGTGTCCATATATATTATCTGTATAGCCCACAATGTTTGATGTCCACAAATAACCATAGGTTAAACTTTCAATAGAGCCATTATCAGCTCGTCGACCTCCTGGAAGTAACCCAAAACCATATGTATCTTTTCCTCCTATTTCCCACAAATTTATTGATTTCAAAACTTCTCCAGCATTATCATTAGCCTTTCCCACAGCAGCTAATAGTTTTTGATATTCCTCTTCCGTTGGCAAATGCCAACCTACTGGACAAATACCTTGACTAGTCTTGGTTGTTAAATAAGAATCGAAACTCGCTTGATCTGTAACAGTTTCAGGGGTTGCGGTTGCGGCATACCAATTATATATAACACCATAAGTGTCATAGTTTGATTTACCTTCAGTGTCACTCCCTAACGCAGCCATATCTCCTCCTTCAAATCCTCTGACATAGTAGTGTGCTTTAAAAGCTTGCCCTTCGTCTTCTGCCCCTTCGGTTTCTGCTGAAATAATTTTTCCCTCGGGTAGGTATGCCAAATTTTCTGCCATCCAAGTCTGCTCTCCAATTGTTACAAGCTTGTAAGATTGCCCATCTCTTTCGTCAATAAATTCAGTTCCTTCTTCCCAATCCGAAATACTCCCATTCGGAGCTACTTCTTCCACTTCACCATTGGCTTTAAGCTTTAAATCATAAGTATATTTCTTCCCCGACTCTAAAGGTTGTTCATTGGGTGTCCAGCTGTCGATACATGTGCCATTTAAGGAAAAAGTAATCTCAGCACTGCTTAGCTTATCGCCTGGAATAAGAAGCGCATTAACCACGACATAATCTGCAGATGCTGAACTCACATATGGATAAACAGTTGTCACCTGCTCCTGAGTTACAATCGCACCATTGGCAAGGTTGCACAACCCCTTAGTGTGCAGTCCATCAATCGAAATTTCTAAATCTGCAATAGACCCAACTGCTGTTTCTGCTGTTATTTGCAATATCAATTGTGAAAGGTGATGCTTGAAATTAAGATTTACAACTTCGGCACTACTACTAACATTGGTTACATTGTTCGAATACAAAAGGTCGATTGTAGGGATGCTCGATTGGTCACTCACGTCAATTAGATATGCGCCATCAGCAAGAGTCGCTTGATAAGGATAATATGCAATGAAATCAACATTAGTACCATCCGAAGGAAAAGCAATTTCTTCTTCAGCAATCGCAGCAGAAAAGCTTCCATCTCCAGCGGTTGTAATATATTTTACATTGACAGCATTGTCACACGAAGCCGATAGTTCCCCACTGGCTTCCTTCATGTAGATGCCAACAGCATCACCTGCATCCCAACTTGTACCAGACGCTTTTGTTGAAAAAGAGCTGTTTTGTTCAATTGTCGCATTAAATTCCAGGGAATTTCGATACGAAACGCTCTTTTCCTTTTGACAAGCAGTGAAAATAAGCACACTAGCTAGCATAAATATCTTTAAATGTTTCATTTTTGTATTTTATTTTTATGTTTTAATAGAGTTTAACTTCACTACTTAATTGATAGTACCGATAATACAGGAAAATGATCTGACAGATAATAGTCGCCCTCGTAATCCTCAATGACTTCATAGGCCGATTCAGCTTTTAATGTTTCTAGCAAAAATGTGATCGATACGATATTCTTTTGCTCTCGAATTGAGTTCAAAGCCTGAAAACGTGAAATCTGATCCCGAAGAAGGAGCGGTGCAGATATTCATTGTTCTGGTTAGATCCATTGTTGATAAGATACATAATTTAATCGTTTCTTAAATGTGCTTTTTCTCCGAAAATAGAGAGATTCATGTTTTTATCATTTCTTTTAAGATTAGCACTCTAAAGGTACTCATTTAGTTTAGTTAATTAAAAAATTATTTAATTTCAATTCTTAAAAATATTAATTATCGTTATTTACCTAATCTATTTCATATTATACCTTCAACAAAAGCACGCAATTCCTATTTTACCCGACAAACATACACCTTAATTTAACACCATACAAGTATTTTTAAAATTATTTTATTAATATCTTCACTTTTTTATATAAAACTAGCTAGATAAAAGAAACAAACAAGTTAACAATAGGGAGTAACTAAATGAAATACTACTATTTAATACATACATATTTTATTAAAACTATTTTTTATAAATAGTGAAATTAAATCAGAGTGAGTGAGTGAGTGAGTGAGAATACAGACTAACAAGGTGTCGCCCCCACGGTTGAAACCGTAGGCTAATAATATGCCGCCTCTAGGAGGCTTTCTCCCTACTCGAAGCTGACATAAACATAGAAGGTGCTGCTATCTTTCTTTCGCACCTATCGGCGCTTAGGGTTGGGGGTGGCTTATTCTCATAGTGCGATGCACTATGCTACCATCTTAAAGTCCTCCGGACTTACTCCTTTTCGAAGAAAAGACTTGAGACACCCTCTACCAAGCAAAAAATTTGGCTCTATGTCGTTTGTAGTGGGTAGTTGTTTTAGCTTCGCCGTAGGCGATTAATCTTACTAGCATGAAAATTTCCACGCATAGCTTCCCCATCGGGGATTAATCTGTTTAATCGTTGAAGGTTTAGGGTTGAATTGTTGGAAGTTTAGGATCTGCGCAGGGCGAACTTTGTTAAAATCATTAACATTTTGAGGCGTGTCTAGGGTGAACATTGTTAAAATCATTAATATTCTGAGGTCTGCGCAAGGTAAATAGGGTTAAAGTTTTTCATTTGGAATGAAGGAGGAAATTTGGAATTGTTAAAAAAGCATTGGTTCAAAATGTGGGCTCATCCACCATATTCGACATAGAGCCAAAAATTTTTGAAGAAACGCTACGCCAAAATGCTTTTTTTACAGTTGCGTGCATTCATCGGTTGCGAATGGGCGTGGTTCGGCGCGCTGCAAG
>JBKECH010000172.1:0-2508 GCA_047974415.1 Bacteroidales bacterium
TACTGACAATTTGGATTATACTCTTTATGTTAGCCCTTACATGGTGCTTAGCAAAGGCGGACAATATACTAAGCACATTTATATTGGAAGCCAAAGAATAGTCTCTAAATTGGGCGATGTTGGTAGCTTTGGAGTTGACCCGAGAAGAGAAGAGTACGCTGGTTCAGAGGTTTCTGGTGCGGAAATGCCTGATTATAAGAGTAAATATTCTGCATTACAGGATGTTATCAAGGCAGAATATAAATTGTTTGAAGTTCCATATTTAGCCGTTGATAACGACGACTACGTAAATGGACAGGGATTTTGCTGTGATGATGCTAAACGCACCAAATCTACACTCCCTGCGGACAATGTAGATTACGAGAAATTGCAATACTACTATCATCCCGACCATTTGGGTAGTGCTTCATACATAACCAATTTAGATGGAGAAGTGGTTCAGCATATTGAGTATGTACCCTTTGGCGAGGTCTTCCTTGAAGAACGAAATAACACTTGGAACACGCCGTATCTATTTAATGGTAAGGAACTTGATGAGGAAACGGGACTTTACTATTATGGGGCTAGGTACTATAATCCACGCATAAGTCTTTGGTATGGGGTGGATGTGTTAAATGAAGAACGTTATGGGCTATCTCCATATCAATACTGCCAAAACAATCCCATTATGCTTACCGACCCGACAGGGCTGTTGGATGATGAGTGGGATTATGATATTGAAAAAAAGAAGTTTTCATGGGTAAGTGATGAAGGGAGTGGAGAGTTTCAATATGTAAACATCATGCAGGGCAATGATAAAATAGATCAGGTGAAAGTGTCAGGAGATGAAGTTTATGCATATAAACTACGAGAACATGTTTTAATAACCAATACGGATAAAAATTTTAATGATGATACTTACAATTCTCAAAATGGCTATGAATACACTATAACAGAATTTAAAAAGAGAGAGATTTATTTAAAAGAAAAGTCTCCTATAACAGTAGCCTTATTAGCCGCTGAAAGAGAAGGTAAAGCAATACCTTTGACATATAATCAAGAGGAAATGTTGTATGGCTATACGGTAATGCGGTTGAAAATGTTTGCGTCCGCAATTGACTTAGCATGGGATATTATGCCCACATCTTCACCATCCTCAAGAAGAGTTTCTGGACTTAAAAATCTTACCTCCTTCAAAAATATTGCTCCTTCTCTCAGTGGTCATGCTGGAATAAAATCAATATCAGGAAAAAATAGCTGGAATACATTTTTAAGAGCAAATAGAGGAGTGTATTCTGGAAAAGGATGGCAAAAAAGAGCAGCTGCTGATTATTTTAAATCAAATTATTACACAAGGAAATGAAATATGCATTTATTGGAATACTCATAGCTATTGTTTTTTGGGATTGCAATAGTAAAGGCTGTCATCCTATAGTGGCAACAATTGACAATATAGATACTAGTGGAATTTATTTGTCATATGAATACTTAGGAGATTTTTTTTATAGCAAACTACCTCTTGAAACTTTATCAATTGAAGATTTTGGAGAATCAGATAGCATGATAATCGAAGTAAATCCCAAGAATCCAGAAGAATTTAAAGCTGTATCAATTGTTCATCGAGTTTGGCCTAGTGAGACATCAATCGTCTCTATTAATAAAAGAAAAGAAGAGGTTACATATGGTTATCACACTGTAGATGAAAAGCCTTTATTTCCAGGGGCATCCAATGAATTCGACAACGACTCTTTGTTGTTAGATTTTTTCGTACAGCGCTATATTCAACATGGTAAAATCAGAACTGTAGGAGTGAATATTAACATTGATAAGCATGGGAAGGTCGCGGTAGAAAGTATCCATTCTAAAGACAACAATATAATTAAAGTTGTTAAGTTGCTGTTAGATAAATTACCACAGTTTTCACCTCCAGTACATAATGGAGACAGCGTAGCTGTATCATATTTAATTGGAGTCCCCATTGAGATCGGAGTCTCTTCAAAATTAATGTTATATAATAAATAATAACAATGCATAATCAGGTAATGGTTCAGATATGTTGAATGGCGGTAAATAAAATATATTATATTTGCAAATGAGCGACTTACGCTTTTGGGTAAGTTGCTCATTCAAGTATACTAGAACATCACGATTGTATTTTCAATAGCTAAAAAGACCGATATTAATGGTGAATTGTAAATGGTTAATTATAAATGAAATGCAAACATCCACAGGCTCGTACAAAGGCGCAGACGACAAAACAGCGAGCTATACATTGGCAATGCAATACGACAATATGCACAATATAATTTCTAAAAAGCAGCATATTGAGCAAACCGATGTAGCTTTCGAGGGCGACTTGTTGGCAGGCTATGAATTGAATTACAAGTACCGCACGGACAAACCGCACCAACTAGCGCACATCGAAGATGCAAGCTAAAGAAAAGAACATAGCACTGCACTGGAGAATAGCACTCGAGCCCTCCAAGATGCTTATTCGTATCAAAAGAACTCAAACCTAATTTTCTTGAA
>JBKECH010000058.1:0-4259 GCA_047974415.1 Bacteroidales bacterium
AAAGAGGGAAAAGCAGGGCAGCCCCTTCGTGTAACTGTAGATAGTAAGCTTATGGTTTCTCATGTAAAGGATTATATGTCTATGATGAATGCTTCTCAGTTTACTGATTTTGTAAATGAATATGGTTCGGAAAGCGACAAAGGGAAGTTATCAAATCATGACACCGATTGGCAAAAAGAAATATACCGAACCGCCATCACTTCCGACAATAACGTCAGTTTAACTGGAAGCATCAAGAATCTACCTATCAGAACATCTTTAGGCTATTTGTCACAAGAGGGGATATTAAAGACGGACAAAATGGATCGTTTTACAAGTGCTCTAAATCTTGCGCCTACTTTTTTCGATAACAACCTAAAGATTGAGCTAAATGCGAAATATTCATACATAGATAATGACATTGCAGATGTTGGCGCTATTGGTGCAGCTGCAACTTTTGATCCAACACAATCTCCATATAATGAGGATGGCAGTTATTTCAATTGGATGAATGCCGATGGCAAGTCTCGGAATGAAATCTCAACAGCAAACCCATTGATGCTCCTTTACGGACAAGAGCAAGCATCTACAATTAATAGCTTATTGGGAAATCTAAAGTTTGATTACAAGATTCCGTTTTTGCCAGAATTGACTGCCACACTTAACTTGGGGTATGATCGCTCTGCTTCTGATGTAAAGTCTTATAAAGTCGATGGATGGATTGATAGTGAACCGGGCAGAATAGCAGATGATACTTATTCGGCAGAACTCAATAAGAATAAACTATTGGATTTCTATCTGAACTATATCAATGATTTTGATGGGCATAAGATTAATCTCACAGGAGGGTATGTCTATCAGAGCTTCTACAATGAATATGAGACTGAAAGTTTTAGCACTTATGAGGATGAAACGCTGAATACGCATGATGTAAGAATCCCAACAAAAGAGAGATCTGTGCTGCTTTCATTTTTCATGAGGGGGAATTATAGTTTTAAAGAGAGGTATTTGTTTACTGCAACGATACGAACAGATGCATCATCAAAACTAAACCCTGATGACCGCTGGGGAGTTTTCCCTTCGGCATCATTCGCTTGGAGAGTAAGCGAGGAGGGGTTTTTGAAAAACGCCCAAGCGCTTTCTAACTTAAAGCTCCGCTTAGGATATGGGCAAATGGGGAATGTAGGAGATTTAGGTAACTATAAGTTCTTGACAAGATACACTTCATCTCAAAATCAACAAGCATTATACCAAATTGGAGACAATTTTGAATACTCATATCGCCCCGAGGTAGTAAATGATAAACTAACTTGGGAAGTGGGTGAAACTTATAATATTGGTTTTGATATGGGGCTGTGGGATCAGCGCTTGACTTCAACTATTGACTTCTATGTAAAAAACACCAGAGACCTAATTGCGCAACAGCAAATAGACCCATTTACAAATTTTGGAACATCAGTAGAGGCTAATATTGGAGATATAAGAAATACAGGCTTTGAGTTCTCAATCGATTATGCAATCATTCAAAAAAATGATTTGAATTGGTCGCTTGGATTTAATGCTAGTTACAACAAAAACAAGATTATCAAACTTCCAACAGAACAACTTTTTGGCGGTTCGGTGAGAGGGTATGGAAACAATCTTATGATTAGGCGAGAAGGGGAAGCTGCAAATTCATTTTATCTGTATAAGCAAAATTATGATGAGGATGGCAAACCAATAGAAGGCAAGGTGGCAAATCTAAATTCGGATGATGTTATTAGCGATCAAGATAGATATATTGATAAAAACTCTGATCCAACTTGGGTTTTAGGAATATATGCAAATTTCAACTATAAAAACTGGAGACTATCTGCAACAGGTAGAGCAAATATTGGTGCCTATTCATATTATGGACTAGCAGCGGCATACAGTGGACGAGATGATGCTTTTGGTTATGGATTAGGAAATAGACATACTGACTTTTACAATACTGGATTTCAGACTATGGATAACACACAAGTACTAAACGACTACTATCTAAGAAACTCTAGTTTTTTTAAGCTAGACAATATAACCATTGGATACAAAATTCCAAAGTCTGTTTTTAAGGTGTTTGACCTAAGCCTTTATGGTTCGGTGCAAAATGTATTTACAATAACAAACTACGAGGGACTTGACCCTGAAACGAATGGGATAGATAAAAATTTCTATGCAATTCCAACAATATATTCTTTCGGACTTACAATTAACCTTTAATATCATGAAAATAAATTACATCTCATTATTCACTCTTGTTTTAATAGCGCTTACAAGTTGTTTTAACGAATTAGAACAGGCGCCAATGAGTGATGATTACATTACAGAAATTGATGTATACAGTTCACCTGAGCAAGCAAGACATGCACTTATCAAAATATATGCGGCTTATGCACTATCAGGGCAGCAAGGTTCAGAGGGGAATCCTGATATAGTAGGAGGCGATGAGGCAAAAGGTCAATTTTTTAGAGCTTTGTCTGCTCTTAATGTAATGACTACGGATGAGGCCATTATTCGCTCTTCAAGTTTTGGAGCTAGGGATTTAACTACTACATCATGGGCGGCTGACAATTTATTTGCCGAAGCTTTGTATAAGAGGCTAGGCATTATAATTACGTATAGTAACTCATTCATTGATAGAGCTCGTGATTTATCAGAAGATAAAGAAACACAATACTATATTGCAGAGGCTCGCTTCTTAAGGGCTTATGCTTATATGCACCTTATGGACTTATTCGGAAGAGTTCCGCTAGAAACGAAAGTGAGTAATGAACTACCAGAGCAAGTATCTCGCGAAACGCTATTTAACTTTGTTGAAGGAGAACTTATAGAGCTTACGACTTTGCTAAAAGATGATGGTACGAATGAATATGGTAGAGTTAGCAAAGCTGCTGCTAATGCGACACTTTCAAGATTGTATCTAAATGCTGAGGTGTACACAGGAACACCTATGTATGATAAATGTATAGAGTATTGCGAAGCCACACTCGCATCAGGATATTATAAGCTGTTTACAACAGATGTAACAGGGAATGGCTCATCATTTGACGAACTTTTTATGGCAGATAATAATGAGAATGGCGCTCAGGTTGAAATGATGTTTACTCTCAATTATGATGGTCAAAATTCTCAAACTAATGGAGGTTCTTCATACTGGGTTTTAGCCAATACCTTATTAGGCATGAGTGAAGATAGCTTGGGAGCAGTTGGAGGCTGGCAGCAAGTGAAAATCTGCCCTGAGTTGGTTAATAAATTTACTCCAACAAGAATGGGAACTGATGCAAAAGGAGATGTAGTACCGTTGGAATGGAGAGACTCTCGAGCGTTATTTGCTACCGCAGAAGAGTCAAGAGGGTTTATCATTTCTGAGATTGCAGGAGCTGACGATGGGTATGGTACATACAAATTTAGGAATGTCCGCACCGATGGTCGCCCAACTAATGATCCTGGCAAGTATTTTGCGGATATAGACGTTCCTTTGATTAGAATGGGTGAGATTTACCTTAATTATGCTGAGGCAATTCTTAGAACAGACGGAGATAAAAACACCACGCTACAATATATAAATGAATTAAGAAAAAGAGCTAATGCAGAGCTAATTACAGTTGCTGATTTAGACTTGGATTTTATATTGGATGAAAGAGCTCGAGAGCTGTATTTGGAATGTTTTAGAAGACCAGACTTGATTAGATTTGGGAAGTTCACGACTGGATACAATTGGACCTTTAAAGGAGGAGAGAAAGCTGGCAAAGATATTGATGAAAAATTCAACCTTTTTGCGATACCTACAAGTGTGCTTATGGCGAATGACAAACTAACTCAACATAAGGATTTCTAAAACAGTTTAATTTGAAAATGCAAATTATTAACTTACTCCATCTTGACATTATGCACTACAAGGTGTGAAGCAAGCATGACTGATTATATGGAAGCAACCGCAGATGAGGCAAAAAAAGCACTCTGTAGGAGAAAACTTCCACAAAATTAAGACAATTGAATATAAACTAAATGCTTATCCTCCTCAATAGAAGTGATAAAGCCTATGGACTCAGTCTAGAGAAATACCAAGAAATCATCCCGAGGAGCTTCACCGCTAAAGAGGTGATATCAAACAATGTGCTTCTGATTAAAAACAGCATCACCATACCAGCTAAGCAAGCCATTATATTAGAAATTCAAAAATAAACATAGCAATTATGAAACGATTTTTATCTACCCTAGCTCTTGTAGCTATCTGCCTAAGTGCTACATGGGCGCAAAGC